>JBEAQW010000143.1:0-20302 GCA_041163725.1 Planctomycetota bacterium | reverse complement strand
GCCCGCGGTCTGCATGTGGAACTCGATCAGGCCGGGCGCGTAGGCGCGCACCTCGTCGATCGTGCGCGCGGGCGCGAGGAGATGCGCGCCACCCGCGAGGACATCGAGCGAGAGCGCGGGCTCGCGTCGGATGGCGTCGCACAGCGGGCGGAGCAGGCCCCACTCGGCGCGGGTTCCCGTGACGACGGCGACCCGTCTCAACGCATCACCCCGGGTGCTGGATTCCGCGGCGGCTCGGCACGCATGGGATCGACACGCATGGTCTCGGCACGCATGGGATCGACACGCATGGACTCGGCACGCATGGACTCGACACGCATGGCAACATCACCCTCGACGAGCACGCGGTCGGCCGCGATGTCGCGCGCAGCGCGTCGTCCGACGATCTCGTCGAACAGACTTGCGCAGAGGCCTGTTCCGGGACGCTTGACGGCGAGATCCGCCGGCGTGATGAACGCGCCCGCGGGGATGTCGCGTGCGGCGACGAGCGACTGACGGCTCACCTTGCGCACATCGCGCTCGACCTCCTGCAGTTCCTTGCGGCTCGCACCGACCATGCGCGCGGCGCGGCGCGCGAGGCGCACGTACTCGGCGAACTGCGCGGGATCGAGGCTCGCCGCGTGATCCGGGCCGCTCGCGCCGCGGTCGTAGGTCAGGTGCTTCTCGAGGATGCACGCGCCCGCCGCCACGGCGATCGCGCCCGCGTCGACCGAGGCCGTGTGGTCGCTGTATCCGACGGGTCGCCCCGTGATGGCCTGGATCTCGTGCATGCCGCCGATCGCGGCGTGCGCATCGGCGGTCGGATAGCTGCTCGTGCACTGGAGGAACGCGAGTTCGCCGAGGTGCGCGAGCCAGCGCGCGGCCTGCGCGACCTCCTCGCGGTTCGCGGCGCCGGTCGAGGCGATCAGCGGTCGGCCGAGCGCGGCCACCGCGCGAAGAAGCGGCAGGTTGACGAGATCGGGCGACGCCATCTTGAACGCGGCCCAGCCCTGCACCGAGGCGATCGGCACCAGCGGCAGCGAGAACACCGTCACGATGGGCTCGATGCCGAGCGCCGCGCATTCCGCCGCGAGCTCCCCGAGCACGGCCGGCTCGAGCGAGAGCCCGCGAAGGAGCTCCCTCGGATCACGCGCACCGCGCTCGCGCTGGTACACCGCGAGTACGGCGTCCTGCGAAAGGAGCATGTCGGCGTCGAACATCTGGAACTTCGCCGCATCGGCACCCGCGTCCTTCGCCGCGCGCACGAGTTCGCGCGCGCGCGCGACGCTGCCATCGTGGTTCACGCCGATCTCGGCGATCACGAAGGGTTCGCCGCCTGCGGCGACCGTCCTGCTTCCGATGCGAAGGACCCTGCTCACGCGTGCACCTCCCTGCCGGACCCGAGGATCGCCTCCGCCACCGCGAGATCGATGGCGGAGTCGACATCGACCACCTCACCCTCGCGCGTCTCGATCCCGCGCCGGTCGCGGCCGAGGAACGCATGCGGCTCGCCCTCGCGCACCTCGAACAGCGAGGCGCGGCGCACCGCGATGATGCCGCCATCGAGCATGAAGAGCGGCGGCAGGTCCTGCCGGCGGAACACGCGGTTCTCGATGAACTGCGAGATGCGGCCCTCGCCGTCGAGCCGCGACATCCAGTAGGGATGCGTCTTGCCCACGCGGTAGAAGCTCTGCACGCTGTCGGCGCCGCTCTCGACGAGCCGCGCCACCGCGCGGTCCGCGAGATCCGCCGGCCGCACCGGAACATTGCCATAGAGGATCACGACGATCTCCGCGTCGGATTCCGCAGCGGTCACGGCATGCCGCACCGCCGCGTCGACCGTCGCCGTGTCGTTCGCAAGCGCCTCGGGGCGCAGCACGACCTCGACGCCCTCGCCGCGGGCGATCTCCGCGATCTCCTCGCCATCGGTCGACACGATGACGCGCGCGATGCACGACGACGCGCGCGCGAAGCGGATGGTGTGCGCGATCATCGGCACGCCTGCGACGGGAAGCGCGTTCTTCCGCGGCAGTCCCTTGCTTCCCGCGCGCCCGATGACGACCGCAAGCGCGCCCGCGCCCTGCGATGCGTGCGGCTCCGTCCGCGTCCCGCCGGTGGGTCCGTGCGTCATGGGAGGCGCGTCCTCAGATCGGGATGCGACTCGCCCGACTCGCGGCGGATCTGCTTGCGGCGCGCGACGAGATCGCGCCAGAGTCCGAGCAGCGGCGAGCGATCGACATGGCCGAAGATGCGCTCGCCCCGCATGTCGAGTTCCGACAGCGGCACCGTGCCGTCCGAGAGCACCGTCATGCGGCGCAGCATCTCGCGCCACATCACGCGGCTCGGCGCACGCGCGCTCGCGAGCGGATCGTGCACATGCTCGGGGCCGGGATCGACCGGCGGCGGACCCTCGAGCACTGGTGTGCCGAGCAGCTGCTGCCAGCGGTCGAAGAACGGATCGATGTCCTCGTAGCTCTCGAGCCTTCGCTGGAGCCTCGGCACGATCCACGGCAGCGCGTACACGCCGCCGCCTCCCGGTCCCGCGAGATACCTGCGTCCGCCGAGCGCATGCTCGAGGTTCGCGATCACCTCGCGGTGGCGGTCGACGCCGTGCATGCGGCGGTAGGTCTCGGGCGTATCGGCGTCGAGCTCGACGCTGATGACATCGGCGCCCGCATCGATCACCGCGGCGATGGTGTCCGGATGCGCGAGAAGCTCCGTCCGAAGGTGCACGCCGCGCACGCCCCCGTCCTTGGCGATGCGCACGAAGCGCGCGACCTCGGGGTGCAGCAGCGGATCGCCCGCACCGCACAGCGTCATCACGCAGTCGCGGCTGTCGGACACCTGCTCGACGAGCCGTGCGAAGCGACGCTCGGTCATCACGCTGCGCTGCACCGAGCCCATGCGGTGTGGGCTGGAGGCACCCGAACCCTGACGGCCCGTGTTGAGCTCGATCATCAGGTGCTGCGGCGTGAAGTACGGCACCGTGTCGAACAGCTGGTGCTCGAGCAGCTCGATCGCCGCGCGGGTCTCGAGGTTCGCAACGCCACCGCACCGCTCGCTCAGTCCAGGCTCGATCGCGCGGCGCATGCGCGTCATGCTGCGCGGCGTATCGAACACCGCGCGCACGAGCGACCGGCGCACGCGATGGTCGATCTGCACGCACACATCCTTCGAGATCGGATCCTGCTGCGGCCGGGTCGGCTCGTATGCGAGCAGCCATCCGACCGACGCACGGCGACCGCCCTGCGCGAGCTCCGCCATGAGCGAACGCTCGACGACGATGCCGCAGAGCCCGGGTGGCGACTGGTTGAACACGACGCGCAGGAGTTCGGGCCGCGTGCGGTGCCGGCGCACGAGACCGTCGCAGCCGTCGTCACCGGTGACCGCGACGAGCGGCCAGTCGGGACCGACCACGATGGCCGCCGTGAGCTCGAGTCGCGTCATCGCCTCGTACATCGCGACGGGCGCAAGCACCTCGTCGTAGACGGTCGCACCGGCGATGCCCCCGCGCCAGGCGCTGTCGCTCCACAGGCGCGCCGTCGCCACCGCCGCACGCTCGGGTCCGAACGGACTTCCCTTCGTGCGGTGCACCTCGATCGGCAGCCCGATGGCGCGACGATCGATCAGCGAGTCGATGTCGAAGCCCTCGGGCACGAGCAGCACGATCGACGCGGCCTCGCGCGAGCGACCGAGCCGCTCGAGCGTCCACTGCATCACGGTCTTGCCCGCGAGCGGCTCCGCGAGGCTGCGCGGCGTCCCGAGTCCGCCGATCCACGGGTCGACCGGAACGATGAACGCGGCGCGCACCTCCGCTGCGACCGACACCTCGCCAAGCGCACGACCGAGCGCGCCGTCGGCGCGCGCGGCGACCTCGGCCTCGTCCGGTCCGTCGTCGACCTCCTCGCCCTCGAGCCTGCGCGCCGTCGACTCGAGCAGCGACGCGTACTCGCCCGCAGCCTCGTCGATCCACCGCACATTCGCGAGATCGCGCTCGAACTGCAGGCGCTGCTTCTCCTCCGGCGCGATGCCGCGCGAGTGCTCGATCCGCCGGTCCGCCTTCGCCCGCTTCAGCACGCCGACCTGGCTGAACTCGTCGAGCCGCTGCAGCACCTCGAGCCGCTCGCCGACCTTCGCGCGCTCGCGGTCGATCGTCGACCACAGCTGGTCCTCGCCGGCCGTGCGCGGCGCCGCGCCGATCAGCTGCGCGATCGCGTCGGCGGTGCGGCGCGACGCGGTCTGGATCACGCGCACATCCGCGAGCACCTCGCGCATGCGGCGCGCCGCCGCCTGCAGCCGCTCGCGGTCGAACACGCGCGTCGACGCCGGAATCTCGGGATTGCGCTCGCGCGCGAACTCCGCGAGCGTCTCGGCGAGCGTCCGCACCTCGGTGCCCGCCTTGCGCACGCCGCCCTCGGTCGCGTCGACCGTGCGCAGTCCCTTGCGTTCGTCCTGCAGGAAGAAGTACTCGAAGCGCTGGAGATAGGTCTCCATCTGCGCGTCGGTGTAGATCGACTTCCCGTGCACATCGCGCCGCTTCACGAGATGCGAGCGATGGCGCACGATGCGCGTCCACTCGAGGTTCTCGATCGTGTTGAACGGACCGAGCTCGGGCGCCCACACATCGTCGATCGCCGTTCCGCGCGCGTAGTACACGCCGTCGGTGAACCCGAGGTCCTGTCCGATCAGCGCGACGGGATCGCAGCCGAGGAAGCGCGCGATCTGGTAGCACAGGTGCGCGACGGTCGAGCCGGACGGAAGCCGTCCCTTCTCGCGCGCGACCGGTCCGAGCAACGCATCGAGGTGCGGCGCCGAGATCGTGCGCACCGGGCCGGGATAGCTCTGCGCGACGACGGGATTCGCCTGAGGGTCGAGCACGAGCGTCGTGTCGCACACATCGCGCTCGGTCAGGCCCTCGTAGAAGCGCTTCGAGATCTCGTGCCAGTCGAGCGCGGCCACGAAGTGCGGGCGGATGCCTTCCGCGAGCAGCGGCTTCAGCACGGTCTGCGTCGCGACGATGACGCAGCGGTCGCGCACACCGGGCCGCGCGAGCAGATGCAGGTTGCGGCGCAGGCTCGGTCCGGCGCTCACGACGATGCCGAGCCGGCCCCTCGCGATGCCCTCGAGCGGCGCGAGTCCGTCGCCGCCGACATAGAGCCGCGCGTTGCGCATCACCGACCGGATCGTGTGGGCGCTGCGCGCGAGCGCCGTCGCCGAGGTCACGCGCGCGGCGCGCACCGTCTCGGTGATGTTGCGCGCGAAATCCTGCGTGAACGGCGTCACACGCGCGCGGCTCGCGGGATGCTCCGCGAGCTGGACGCCCTGGATCATCACGCCCTCGGCGCCCGCGAGACGCTCGCTGTAGCGGCCGAGCTCCTCGGTTCCCGTGAAGAAGAGGATGTTCACCTTCGCGAGCATCTCGCTCCAGTCGATGCGCGAGAGCACCGCGCGCAGCAGCGCGAGGTCGGGTTCGAGCACGACGACGAGTCCCGTGCGGCCGAGCCTGCCGCACACCTCGGCGGCGTGGTAGCCGAGACCGAAGCCGAGCACCGCGACCACGGCCTTCTCGCGCAGGTCGATCGCATCGGCGAAGTTCACCGCCTCGTCCCGCGGCGCATGGCGCGATGCGAGCGCCCGTCCGTCGACCGCGGCGATCAGCGTTCCATCGGCGGCCTGGGACCACTCGAGCGGCGCGGGGTCGACGCTACGGAGCGCCGCGACGATGTCGCCGTTGCGATCCCCGAGGGCCGCGAGGTTTCGCTCGAGCACTTCGGATGCGGGGGCGACGCCCGGAGGGGCGCCATCCGGCGTCGAGGATGTGGCTGCTGCACCATGTGCCATCGTGGGATCCGACGCGGCGGCAACCGCCCAAAAACGCGACGAGCGCCCGCGCGAAGCCGACTCCCGGCCGAGGGTGCACGCGGCTCCGCCGCAACCGTATTGGATCGGCCGAGCGCTCGGAGCGCATGCAGAAAATGCGCGTTCCGCCGCGGCCATTCACAGCCGCCGGCCGATTCGTACGATTCCCTGCGGATGACGCCCTGGCTCTACGAGAACCCGATCCCGCTCGCCGTGCTGCTTGGCGCGGTGGCGGCGTTCCTCGTGTTCCGGGCGGTGACCGGCGGTGGGCGCCGCGAACTGCTGCTCGCCGCCACGGCCGCGGGCCTCTCGGCCGGAGCGCTTCTCGTCGGCCGCACCGTGGTGACCCCCGGCGAGCACGCCCGCGCCACCACCGAACGGCTCGTCGACGCCGCCGTCGCCGCAAAGGTCGACGACGCGTACGCGCTGTTCACCCCGGACGCCGTCCTCAACTACGGCCGCCGCGAAAGCCAGGGCGTCTCGCTCACCGGCATCCGCCGCGCGCTCGAGTCGCTTGCGACCGTCAACCGCATCGACTCCAACCGCATCACCCGCCTCGACTTCCAGACGCTCGACGCGTCGACCGGCGAGGCCGAACTGCTCTGCTCGACCGGCACCGTGCGCAGCACCATGATGGTTCCGACGCGCTGGATCGTGCGCGTGCGGCGCATCGGCGATGCCGCCGCCGGTGGATCGTGGCGCATCGACCGCATCACCTTCGTCAGCCTGTTCGGCAAGCCGCCTCCGCAGAACCTCTGGTAGCCGGGCCTCGCCCCGTTCACGGCCGCTCGTCGGCGTCCGCGAACCGGCTCCCGCCCGCACGCGTCGACGGCGGGACGAGTGGCGGAATCACCACGCGCTCGAGCAGCCGCGCGTCGGTCTCGGGCTCGTGGACGCCCGCACGGATCTCACGGCCCGACAGCCGCCGCACGCCATCCTTGAAGTGGAACGCGCGCACCGCGCTCGCGCGCGGCGGCAGCGCCGTGATGAGCTTGCGGTCGATCGCATAGCCATCGCCGCCCGCGATCGCCTCGAGATCGAGCGGCGCATCGCCCGTGTTCGTCACGCGCAGCGTGAGGACGATGTCGAGCGCACCGCTCTCGACCGACCGCGCGATGCGCCACGAAGGCTCCACGGTCGCCTTGCGGAATCCGACCTCGAGCGGCGCCGAAAGCCTCGCGCGGAATGCGTCGTCCGCCGTGCCCACGACCTCGACCTCGATCGGCACGCTGCCGGCGTAGGTGCTTCGCGGGATGCTGAACTGCACCGGAAGCCGCACCTCGCCACCGGGCGCAATCTCCACGCGGTGCGTACGCGGCGAGATCTCGACGCCCCCCGCCGACACCACGGTCAGCGTCCCGCTGAGCGCGCGATCCCACGGGTTCGCAAGCACGAGATCGCCTTCCTGCGGCGCACGCCGGCTCTCCGCGAACACCGGGTCCACGCGGAAGCCACGCCTCAGCATGCAGCGTCCGCGATCGACATGCTCGATGAACAGCGGCTCGCGTCCGATGCGGAACGAGTGGCCTTCCGCGCCACGCGCGATGCGCTGGGTGCGACCCCAGAGGTCCGTCGCCGCGAGTGCGTCGCTTCCGAGGTCGACCGACACCTTTCCGCCCGAGTCGCCGGAGTCGGACCACGCGACGAGCACCGGTCCGCGCGAACCGTCGGCAAGCAGCGCGCGCACACCGTCCGCGAGCGGAATCTCCGCGACGAAACGACGACCCGAAAGCCGCATCGCAAGCTGTCGCCACGCCGCGAACTCGATCGCCGGTCCCGGCACGCCGCCGTCATACGCGCCACGACGCGCGCCGTCGACCTCGAGCGAGATCGCATCGAATCCCGCGCGCCAGGCGTCGATCGCACGAAGCGACAGATCGATCGCACGCTCGCGCGCGTCGACCTCGTCCGCAGGCAGCGGCACGATCCGCACCATGCCCGCCGTGCCCTTCGGGATTCCATCGAACACCTCGCCACCGCTCTCGCGCCACGCGGGGTCGGCGACGACCTCGAGCGCATGGCGACCGCGTTCGACCGCCTCACCGAGTTCGGTGGGAACAGGCTCCTCCGGCGACCACGGCAGCGTGACCGTCGGACCCGCGACCACCGCGCCCACCGTGGCGCTGATCTCGTCGAGACGCGCATCGAGATCGCCGCGGCCCGCATCGACCGGCGACCATCCGATGAACCAGTGGTCGACGCGCTGACCGAACGCGAGCAGCCAGGGCTCGAGCGCCGGCCGCCAGCGGTCGCGTCCGAGCGAGAAGAGCCCGAGCGCGTCGTCGGCCTCGAGCCGAACCGAACTCGCAAGCCGTCGCGGCACGGCGCCGACGCGGAACATCGGCTCGACGCGGCGATCGAGCAGTCCGCCCACGATCGGCCGCAGGCGCTCGATCTCGGCGGTCGACTCGGAGAGATCCGTGTCGCTCTCCCACACGGGAAGCACGACGAACGCCGCGCGCGCCAGATCGATCGCGGGACCCGTCGGCACCGACCGCGAGCCGAGGCTCGCGCCGAACCGCGGCGTCTGCTCGGGCACGAGACCCTCGGGCGCGATGACCGCGAAGCGCGCGAGACGCCGCGCGATCGTCGCCCCGTCATGGGTGAAGTGGCCCTCCGCCTCGTACCAGCCCGGCGGCAGCGCCGGCAGGTCGATCGCCAGGTCGTGCCCCGACCGCAGCGCCTCGCGCCGCGTGAACATGGATGCACCCGACGCATCGCGCACATCGAGCTCGACGGTGCTCGCATCGACCACGGGGTCATCGCATCGCAGCCGGATGCGCGCCTGCCGTCCAGCCGGAACGATGCCCTCCGAATCGGCCGCAAACCGCACCGACGGAAGCTGCCAGACCTCGATATCGTCGAAAAACGCCGTACCGCGGATGTCCTTCTCCGCGATCGTGAACCGGTCGCGCTCGACCCCCTCGAGATCGCGCGGCTGCACGACTTCGAGCCACACCTGCAGCGTCCGCGCCCCATCGGGCACGGGCGGCGGCGTTACCTCGAGCCGACGCCAGTCGTTCGCGGCGCGGACCGCCTCCGACGACCGGATACCCCCGATCACACCCTCTTCCGCATCGAGATAGCAGGCGCTCACGCGCACGCTCGCGTGACGGATGCCGTCGGTCTTCACCCACGCGCGGAGCAGGAGACTCGCTTCGGCCGCGACCTCCTCGAGCGGCACATCGAGGAACCGCACCATCGACGCGCCATCGAGATCGAACCGCACCGAGTACCGACCGTCGCCGTGGCCGACTCCCTCGGCCGTCACGACCTCGCCGAACGGCGCGTAGCCGATCGCGTTGGTACCGGAACGCCCGCCGCTACCGGCGCCATCGCCCGGATCCGCGTCGGCCGCGTCGGCTCCGTTCGCGGATCGGCCTCCCGGGCTGTAGATCTGCGGTGGCACACCGGGGTTGAAGTTCGCGCTCTCCTCGAAGTCGAAGCGCTGCAACAGCCGGCGCGGCGAGACCTCCCGGCTCTCGTCCCCGGCCTGCTGCGGTGCAGCCGCCGTCGGCACACTCCACGCCGCCGCCACCGCCGCAACAAGTGCGGACGCAACCAGCCGGTTCGCCGGTCCAGGCGCCAGCATGGGCACCCGGGGTACACCCCGGCGATCGTCATGTGCGGCGAAGGAGGTCACCACGGGTTCATCGGCATTCTCGGACACGCGCTGCAGCGGGACGCACCCGCCCCTTGAGAAGCGGCGGTCCACACCGACCTTTCATCCCCGCCGTACCATCGCCCCTCCATGACGAAGCCGATCGATCTCCGCAGCGACACCGTCACCCGTCCGACCCCCGCGATGCGCGAGGCGATGATGGCGGCCCCCCTCGGCGACGATGTGCTCGGCGACGAGCCCACGGTGCAGGCGCTCGAGGCGAAGGTCGCGACCCTCCTCGGCAAGGAAGCCGCCCTCTTCGTCCCCTCGGGCACGATGGCGAACCAGCTCGCGATCCGCTCGGTCTGCGAGCCGGGCGACGAGATCATCGCGCACCGCGACAGCCACATCATCCACTACGAGACGGGCGGCCCCGCCGCGCTCTCGGGGTGCATGATCTCGCCGCTCGACGGCCCGGGCGGCCTCTTCGACGCCGCGCAGGTGCGAGCCGCGATCCGCCCGCGCGACCAGCACGCGCCCATCTCGCGCATGCTCGTGATCGAGAACACGCACAACCGCGGCGGCGGCACCGTCTGGCCCGTCGACCGCTTCGAGGCGGTCGCTGCAGCCGGACGCGCGTGCGGGCTGCATGTCCACATCGATGGCGCGAGGCTGATGAACGCGTGCGTCGCGCTCGGCGTCGCACCGACCGCGTTCACCGCCCAAGCCGACAGCGTCTCGATCTGCTTCTCGAAGGGTCTCGGCGCACCCGTCGGGAGCGCGCTCGCCGGCAGCGCCGCGACCATCGCGCGCGCGCGGCGCTTCCGCAAGATGTTCGGCGGCGCGATGCGGCAGTCGGGCCTGCTCGCGGCGGCGGCGATCCATGCGCTCGACCACCATGTCGCGAGGCTCGCGGACGATCACGCGAACGCCCGGCGACTCGCCGCGATCATCGACGGCACCGACGGCCTCGTGCTCGAGGGCACGCCCGCCACGGTTCCCACGAACATGGTGTTCTTCACGGTCGATGCGCGTCTCGGCGGCTCGACCGCCTTCTGCGAACGGCTCGCGCGTCACGGCGTCGCCGCGATCGGCATGGGGCCGGGACGCGTGCGCATGGTCACGCACCTCGATGCGTCGCGCGAGGACATCGAACGCTGCGCCGCCGCGATCGCCGCGGCCGCCGCGGTCTGAGCCCCAGGAGTGGAACGCATGGACATCGCGCTCTCGGCCGCCATCTTCGACCTCGACGGCACGCTCGTCGACAGCTACGACGCGCACTACGAGGCATGGCGCGCGATCAGCGCGCGCCATGGCGTCGCGGTCAGCGTCGACGACTACTACGCCCACTTCGGCCGCCGCAACGAGGATCTCCTCCGCGACTGCTGGCGCCGCGCCGGCAAGGGCGAGCTCGCACCCGAGGCGATCGAGGCGCTCGACCATGAGAAGGAGTCGGAGTACCGCGCGATCGTCGCATCCCACCTTCCGCTCATGGAAGGCGCGCGGGAACTCGTGCAGGCGCTGCGCGAGGCGGGCTTCCGTACCGCGGTCGGCTCATCCGGCCCGCCGCCGAATGTCGAGCGTGCGATCGCCGCACTCTCCCTTCCCGCCGCGTTCGACGCGGTCGTGACCGGACGCGATGTGCGACGCTCGAAGCCCGACCCCGAGTGCTTCCTGCTCGCCGCCTCGCGCGCGGGCGTCGACCCTTCGCGCTGCGTCGTCTTCGAGGACGCGCCCGCCGGCATCACCGCAGCGAAGGCCGCCGGCATGAAGTGCATCGCCATCACATCGAAGGGCCACACGCCCGAGCGCCAGCGCGACGCCGACCTCGTCGTCCCCACCGTCCGTGCCGTCACGGTCGCGGCGGTGCGCGCGCTTCTCCACTAGACTCGCGCCACACCGAAGGAACCAACATGGACCCGCGCTACCAGAAGCTCGCCGATCTCCTCGTCCGCCACTCGACAAGGCTCGCGAAGGACGAGCATGTGCTCATCGAGTCGTTCGACATCCCCGTCGAGATGACGATCGCCCTCATGCGTGCCGTCCGCGAGGCCGGCGCCCACGCGCATGTCGCGGAGCGCTCCGGGCGGATCATGGCCGAGCTCTACCGCGGCGAGGAGAAGGGCCTCCAGGTGTGGGCCGACAACGACCTCCACCGCATGAAGCAGATGCATGCGTACATCGGCCTGCGCGGCGGCCACAATGTCAGCGAGCAGTCGATCGTGCCCGGCGAGCAGATGCGGCTCGCGGCGCGCACCTACTCGAAGCCCGTGCACTTCGAGCAGCGCGTGAACCACACCAAGTGGTGCGTGCTCCGCTGGCCGAGCCCCTCGATGGCGCAGCTCGCGGGACGGAGCACCGAGGAGTTCGAGGACTTCTACTTCAAGGTCTGCTGCATCGACTACGCGAAGATGGACGCAGCCTGCAAGCCGCTCAAGGAGCGCATGGAGCGCGCCGACCGCGTGCGCATCCAGGGCCCCGGCGAGACGGACCTCAGCTTCTCGATCAAGGGCATCGGCGTCATCCCCTGCCGCGGCGAGTACAACATTCCCGACGGCGAGTGCTTCACCGCGCCCGTGCGCGACAGCGTCAACGGCGTGCTGCAGTACAACACGCCCACCGTCTACAACGGCCAGAGCTTCGAGAACATCCGCTTCGTGTTCAAGGACGGCAAGATCGTCGAGGCCTCGTGCCAGGGCGACAACGCCAAGCTCAACGAGATCCTCGACACCGACGAGGGCGCGCGCTACATCGGCGAGTTCGCCATCGGCTTCAACCCGCACATCACGCATGCGATGAAGGACATCCTCTTCGACGAGAAGGTCGCGGGATCGTTCCACTTCACGCCCGGCCGCTGCTACGAGACCACCGAGAACCACAACCGCAGCGAGATCCACTGGGACCTCGTGTGCATCCAGCGCGCCGAGTTCGGCGGCGGAACGATCGAGTTCGACGGCGAGGTCATCCGCAGGGACGGCGTGTTCGTCGTCGACGATCTCAAGGGCCTCAATCCCGACCGCCTCGGCTGACGCAGCCGGCCTCGGCACCGACCCGCGTGAAAAAGGACGACGCCCTGGGATTCCCAGGGCGCCTTCCCGTAGGTGTCAACCGTTTCCGCGTCTCACGCGCGCGGCCGCTGTGCGAGATCCCGCACCAGCTGCAGCGCTGCGCTTCCGCGTGTTTCATCCTCTGCATGCACGCCCCGGCGGGCGAAGGTCGTCATGCGCGCGTCGTGCGAACGGACGCCGCGCATCTTCATGCACATGTGCTCGCCCTCGACCATCACGACGACGCCCGCGGGATCGAGGTGCTCGACGAGCGCATCCGCGATCTGCTCGGTGAGTCGCTCCTGCACCTGGGGACGGCGCGCGAAGACCTCGACCGTGCGCGCGAGCTTCGACAGCCCGACGACGCGCCCGCCCCGCGGCAGATAGGCGACATGCGCCTGGCCATGGAAGGGGAGGAGGTGGTGCTCGCATACCGAGAAGAAGTTGATGTTGGTGACGGTGATGAGCTCGCCCGACGCCTGCTCGAAGGTCCGCGCGAGGTGCGCGCCGGGATCCTCGGAGAGCCCGCGGAACAGCTCGGTGTAGGCCTTCGCGACGCGCTTCGGCGTGTCGAGGAGTCCATCGCGGTCGGGGTCCTCGCCGATCGCGAACAGGATCTCGCGCACCGCGCGCGCGATCCGCGCCTGGTCGACCGCGCGCGGCGATTCGTGCGTGCACGCGTCGCCGCAGCATGCAGCAGCGTCGTCGTCCACGAGATGAAGTCCTGATGGCGATGCAATCATGGGGCCAAGACGAATCGCCGACCCCCGGAGCTCGGATTCACCCCCTACCCTGCGAAAGCGCAAATGAACGACTCCGCGCCGCCGACCGGTCCGCGTAAACCCTAATACATAAGGTACTTACCTACTCGAACTTGCCGTCAGCCGCTTCCTCGAGCTTGCGGTTGTACTCGGCAATGTCCTCGTCGACGAGACGCTCCGCGGCCTCCTTCGCCTTTCCGAGCGCCGAGCGTGCGCGCGGCTTCTCGGCGTTCTCAGGCGGATCCTCGCGATATCCACCGCCGCGCGGCTCGTCGACGGGCTCCTGCTCACAGGCCGCGAGGGAACCTGCCAGGCACGCGCACGCGACAAGCAGCGCCAAACCGCCGTTGCGTCCATGGATGCGAAGTGCGCTCTTCATGCGGTCTCCTCGGTGAATCGGGCGGTCGCCCTGCGATTGATGCTAGCATCCGTGCCCACAAACTGGAGCTCACATGAACCGACTGACTCTCATCACCGCCGCCATCGGCCTCACCTTCGCCATGAACGCAGCCGCCCAGACCGACTACACCACGATCCCGGCCGACCCCGCCGAGGTCGAGCAAACCCTGACCGCACATCGGGTTTCGCTCGCCCAGGCGATCGCCGCCGCCGAGAAGGCCGCCAACGGCACCGCGGTCGACGCCCGCGCCGTCCTCGAGGGCGCCTTCCGCTACGAAGTCACGGTCGCCTCGAACGGCATCGGCCGCAAGGTGATCGTCGACGGCACGACCGGCGAGGCGAGCGCGCCGACCCTGACCATCCAGTCGGCGGTCGAGATCGCCAACAAGAAGCACGATGGCGCGGTCCGCTCCGCGTCGTTCGACTTCCTCGCCGAGCCCGCGACCGCAATGGTCGTGATCTACGCGAACGGCAAGTGCCATGAGGTCGTGCTGAACGCCAACGACGGCTCGATCGTCAGCGACACCGAGAAGCCCCGCTTCCCCGGTGCGCCGTTCCAGGGCGAACTGCTCGAGTCCGCGACCAAGCTGAAGTACATCGATCTCGTCGAGGGCACCGGCGCCATGCCGAGCGGCCCCGGAGCGACGGTCAAGGTCCACTACACCGGCTGGCTCACCGACGGCACGAAGTTCGACTCGAGCGTCGACCGCGGCCAGCCCGCGGAGTTCCCGCTCGGCGGCGTCATCGCCGGCTGGACCGAGGGCGTCGGCAGCATGAAGGTCGGTGGCAAGCGCAAGCTCGTCATCCCCTACGACCTCGCCTACGGCGAGCGCGGCCGCGGCCCGATCCCGCCGAAGGCCACGCTGATCTTCGATGTCGAGCTCATCGAGATCAAGGAGCCGGCGGCACCGAAGGCCCCCGGCCAGTGATTCGCGCCGGACATTGAACCAAGCAACGAAGACGGGCGAGCCGCATGGCTCGCCCGTCTCTTCTTTTGATCGTGTCGTCCGAGCAGCAGCGAATCACCCCGCGCGTCAGCGGGTCGCCGCGCCCTGCCCCGAGTAGCGTGCCTCGATCGCCATGACCTTCGCCAGCCGCTTCTCGTGACGCGCCTCGTGCGTGTACTCCGCGGCGAGGTACGCGCGCACCATCTCGCTCGCGACCGCGGGACCGACCGTTCGGCCACCGAGCACGAGGATGTTCATCGCGTCATGCTCGACCCCCTGGTGCGCGGAGTAGGTGTCGCTGCAGTTTCCTGCGCGCACACCCGGAATCTTGTTCGCCGCAACGCTCGCGCCGATCCCCGATCCGCAGAAGAGGACGCCGCGATCGACCTCGCCACGGACGACGGCGAGCCCGAGCTTCTCGGCGAAATCCGGATAGTCCACGCTGTCGGCCGAGTGCGTCCCGAGATCGACCACCGCATGTCCCGCGGCCTCGATCTCCTTCTTCATCGCTTCCTTCAGCGCGAAGCCCGCGTGGTCGCTCGCCACGCCGACCTTCACCGCACACCTCCCGCCGCGCCACGGACGCGTGCGAGCGTCGTCCGCGCGGCCGCGGCGACGCGCTCCGGCGTGAAGCCGAAGTGCTTCGCGACATCGTTCGCCGGCGCGCTCGCACCGAACGAATCCATGCCCACGCACTCGCCATCGAGGCCCGCGTAGCGGTCCCACCCGTAGGTACTTCCCGCCTCGCAGGTCACGCGCGCGCGCACCGCCGGCGGCAGTACGCTCGCGCGGTACGCCTCGTCCTGCCTCTCGAACAGCGCCGTGCACGGCATCGAGACGACGCGCGCGCGCACGCCTTCGGCCGCGAGCGTCTCCTGCGCCGCGAGGCACAGATGCACCTCGCTGCCCGAACCGATCAGGATGACATCGGGCGAACCGCCCTCGCAATCGCTCAGGGTGTACGCGCCGCGCGCGCAGCCCTCGGCCGACGCGTACTTCGAGCGGTCGAGCGTGGGGAGATTCTGCCGCGTGAGCGCCATCACGCTCGGGTGGTGGGTTGCGCCCATCACGGAGCGCCAGCACTCGATCACCTCGTTCGCATCGCACGGCCGGTAGACGAACATGCCGGGAATCGAGCGTAGTCCCACGAGCTGCTCGATCGGCTGGTGGGTCGGACCATCCTCGCCGACATAGATCGAGTCGTGCGTGAAGACATGCGTCACAGGAAGCTCCATGATGGAGCCGAGGCGGATCGAGCCGCGCGCATAGTCGCTGAAGATCAGGAAGCCGGCGCCGTAGGGCCGAAGGCCGCTCAACGCGAGTCCGTTGCACACCGCGCCCATCGCGTGCTCGCGGATGCCGAAATGCAGGTTGCGCCCGCCGCGCGCGCCCGCCTGGAAGCTCCCCGCGCCGTCGAAGGTCAGCAGCGTCTTGGTGCTCGGTGCGAGGTCCGCCGCACCGCCGATCATCCACGGGATGTTGCGCGCGATCTGGTTGAGCACCTGTCCCGAGGTGTTGCGCGTGGCGTTGCCCTTCGCATCGGCGGGGAACGGCTTGATGTCCTTGTCCCAGCCCTCGGGAAGCCCGCGCGAGAGCATCGTGCGGACCTCGGCTGCGAGCCACGGATACGCCTTCGCGTACGCATCGAATCGCGCGCTCCACTCCGCGCTCGCGGCCGCGCCGCGTGCGCCGCACTTCTCGCTGAAGCGCTCCCGAACACCGTCCGGCACGAGGAACTTCGCGTCCTCGGGCCACCCGTAGCCGCGCTTCGTGGCCTTGATCTCCTCCTCGCCGAGCGGCTCGCCGTGCGCGCTCGCGGTGTCCTGCTTCTTCGGCGCGCCGTAGCCGATGTGGCTGTCGACGATGATCATCGTCGGCCGGTCGGTCGCGCGCCGCGCGGTCTCGTACGCGCGCACGAGCTGCGGCAGGTCGTTCGCATCGCCCACGCGGAGCACGTTCCAGCCGTATCCGCTGAAGCGCGCGGCGACATCGTCGGAGTACGCGAGGTCGGTGCTGCCCTCGATCGTGATGCGGTTGTTGTCGTAGATCCAGCAGAGGTTCGAGAGCCCGAGGTGACCCGCGAGCGAGGCCGCCTCGGTCGAGATCCCCTCCATGAGGCAGCCATCGCCGCAGATCGTCCACACGCGGTAGTCGAACAGCGGATAGCCCGGACGGTTGTAGCGCGCGCCGAGCCACTGCGACGCGATCGCCATGCCGACGCTCGTCGCGAGGCCCTGTCCGAGCGGACCGCTCGTCGTCTCGACGCCGGTGGTCAGGTGCGACTCGGGGTGACCCGGGCAGAGCGAGCCGAGCTGGCGGAAGCGGCGGAGCTCCTCGAGCGGAAGCGCCTCCTCGCCCGTCCGCGTTCCGTGATGATCCACGCGCTGCACACCCGCGAGATGGATGAGCGAGTACAGCAGCATCGAGGAGTGACCGTTCGAGAGCACGAAGCGGTCGCGGTTCGCCCACTTCGGATTCGCCGGGTCGTACCGCAGCACATCCTGCCACAGCGCGTACGCGACCGGCGCGAGCGCCATCGGCGTACCGGGATGACCCGAATTCGCCGCCTGCACCGCATCCATCGAGAGCGTGCGGATCGTGTTGATGGCGAGGTTGTCGATGTCGGGCGTGCCGACGGGCGTGCCGGCGTGCTGCTTCGGGAATGCGGTCATTGCGGTGCTCATCGGGCGGCTCCTTCGGCGTGGTTCGGAGGCGTGGAACGGATGGTACGGTGATCGCCGCACGCGTGGTGCGCGCGCGGATAGGGCGAACCCCCGCCATCGGATTTTCTTTCGCGCGCGGTCACCGCGCCGGCATCACGACGCCGCTATCGCAACCACGCATCGAGCACCGCGGCGAGGTCGCGCGCACCCACGAGTCCGTCGCCATCCAGATCCGCCGCCCGCGTCTGCCGTTGCGTGCGGTCCTGCCCGCCCCACGCCGCGAGCACGGCCGCCACATCGCCCGATCCAACGGCCCCGTCACCATCGACATCCGCGGCATGCGGCGCGTGGATCGCATGGCGAGCGTCGAGGCCGAGCCCCTCGACCACCGTCGTCTGACCGCTCGCCCAATGCACGCGGACCCGCGCGGAGGTGGCCTCGGTCGCCGCCGCGAGATGCACGATCGGCTCGCCGCTCGACTGGTAGCCGCTTCCCGAGTGCACCCACCGCCGCACCGTGTCGACCTTCCCGCCCGATTCGATCTCGCACTCGACGACCGCGCCGAGGCCGTGCGGCGCGCAGCGCGAGCCCACGCCCGCCTCGAGCGACAGCACGAGCGAGCGCCCCGCGCGCGCGGAGTCGTTGCGGAAGAGCTTGAGCGCCCCGCTGTTCACGAGCACGAGCAGATCGAGGTCGCCGTCGCGGTCGTAGTCGAGCGTCCCGACACAACGCGCATCCGCTGCGAGCGACAGCCCCGACTTCGCGCCGAGCCGCGTGAACACGCCGCCGTCGTTGCGGTAGATGTACTCGGGCTCGAGCGCCCACTCCGAGGCGTTGCGTCCGTTCACCTCGGCGATCTCCTCCGCGCCGTCGTGATCGAGATCCGCCGCAACCGCGCCCCAGCCCCATCCGCCGTCGACGCATCCGCGCTCCTCGGACTGCTGCAGGAACGGACCTGCGCCCTGATTCATGTACAGCGTGTTGCCGTTGAATCCGCTCGCCGGGGGCGTGGCGCTGTGCACGCTCGTCACGAAGCAGTCGACGAGTCCGTTGCGATCGAAGTCGCCCACGCAGATTCCCATGCCGTTCCGGTCGACGCCCATCCCGAACGCGGTCGTCGCGAGGGGAAACGCCGCGCCGCCCGCGTTCCGGAACACGCGGCTCGTGCCGAAGTCCGCCGCAATGAGCAGTTCGGGAAATCCATCCCGGTCGAGATCGACGATGAGCGGCTGAAAGCCCCAGGTTCCGCCCGGCGAGAACACCGTTCCCGTGAGATCGACGAAGCGGTCGCCGTCGTTGCGGAACAGCCGGTTGCCATTCGCCGTCGCCGAGTAGCCGCACACCATGAGATCGAGGTCGCCATCGAGATCGATGTCACCCCAGGCCGCACCCGCGGCGGTCGAAACGGTCGGCGAGGTCGTCGACACGCCGAGCGCGGCGGCGACATCGGTGAAGGCGCCACCATCATTCCGGTAGAGCCGATGCCTTCCCACCTGCCCGATGTTGTCGGTGGCCGAGCCGAAGCTCGTCACGAAGATGTCGATGTCACCGTCGCGGTCGTAGTCCGCGCACGCCACACCGTTCCCCGCATGCACGGCCGCGACTCCGCGCAACGCCGCCTCGTTGACGAAGGTGCCGTCGCCGCGGTTCATGAACAGCCGGTCGGTGCCCACGCCGCCGCGAGGCACGAAGATGTCGGGCCAGCCGTCGCCATCGAAGTCGGCGATGCCGAACCCACCCATCGTCCACTCGAGAAGCCCCGGCACCGCGAGCGAGTTCGGATTGTGCGAGAAGGTGTCGAGCCCGCTCCCCGGCGTGACATCGGTGAACGCGATCTGCGCCGACGCCACACCGCACGCGGTGCACACCGCGAAGCCAGGCACCAATCCGGAAACCAGGAGACCCATGCGGCCCACCACCCGAAGGTAGCGCCGCTTCAATCGGTGTCGAGTTCTTCCGCCTTCGATTCACGCGCGCCGCCGCCCGGACGCTCCGCGCGGACCTCGAGATCGTCGAATAACGCCCGCCGGGCGGGCGTGTCGAGATCCTCGAACTGGTCGTCGCGCGCCGCCCAGATGAAGGCCGCGAGTGCGGCACCGCCCACGAGGAGCGCCACGGGCAGGGCGACGAACACGAGTTCCATCAGCGCTCCTCCCCGGGCGTCGCCGGAAGTTCGAACGACGGAAGCCTCAGCGCGAGGATCAGCACCGTCAGCCCGCTCAGCGGCATCAGCACCGCGGCCACAAGCGGATTGACCAAGCCGGCGAATGCCAGCGCCCCGCCCGCGATGTTGTAGAGCACCGACACCGCGAGGTTCACGCGGATCGCGCGCATCGTGCTCCTTGCGCCGAACACGAAGCGCTCGAGCGGTCGGAGTCCGCGTGCCGCGAGACAGACATCGGCGACATGGTGCGACGCCTGCGCGCCGTTGCGCACCGCGACGCCGACATCCGCCGCCGCGAGCGCCGCAAGGTCGTTCACCCCGTCGCCGACCATGACCACGGGACGCGCCAGTTCGCCACGCTTCACGAACTCGAGCTTCTCCTCGGGCGACAGGCCGCCATGCGCGTCCCTCGGCGCGATCCCGAGCGCACGCGCGACGCCGGACGCAACCACCGGATCATCGCCCGAAGCGAGCACGACGCGCCATCCCGCACGCTGCATGCGGGCGATCGTCCGCTGCGCATCGGCGCGGATGGGGTCACCGATCGCGACCACCGCCTCGACGCGGCCATCGATCGCCACGAAGAGCGGCGCAAGTCCTTCGACCGTGCACGCCGTCGCGAACAACTGCATCGACTCGGTCACGACCGCGGAGCGCTCGCGCATGAACCGCAAGCTGCCGACGCGCACGAGCTGCCGGCCCACCCGCCCCTCGATCCCGAGTCCGGGGAGTTCACGCACATCGTTCGCATCCGGCGCATCGGGCGAAGCAGCCGCGAATCCGTCGACGACCGCGCGTGCGACCGGGTGGGTGCTGTGGAGCTCCACCGCAGCAGCAGCCGCCAGTGCGGTGCGTGAGCCATGCCAGCGCACCGCACGCGTT
>JBEAQW010000142.1:0-2522 GCA_041163725.1 Planctomycetota bacterium | reverse complement strand
CGATGCAGCGCAGTTCACCGCGCGCGAGCGCGGGCTTGAGCAGCTGTCCCGCGCCGACGGCGCCCTCGCTCTGCCCCGCGCCGACGATCGTGTGCAGCTCGTCGATGAAGAGGATCACGCGCCCCTCGCTCGACGCGACCTCGCGGAGCACGGCCTTGAGCCGCTCCTCGAACTCGCCGCGGTACTTCGCGCCCGCGAGCAGCTGGCCGACATCGAGCGCGACGATGCGCGCCTCGCGCATCGACTCGGGGCAGTCGCCGTTCACGATGCGGATGGCAAGGCCCTCGGCGATCGCCGTCTTGCCGACGCCGGGCTCGCCGATGAGCACGGGGTTGTTCTTCGTGCGCCGCGAGAGGACCTGCATGCAGCGGCGGATCTCCTCGTCGCGCCCGATCACGGGATCGATCTTCCCCTGCTGGGCCTTCTCGACGAGGTCGATGCCGTACTTCGCGAGCGCCTCGTAGGTCGACTCGGCGTTCTGGTCGGCGACATTCGCCACGCCCGACGCCTTGCGGATCGCCTCGACCGACGCGAGCACGCGCTTGCGGTCGAGGCCGAGCGTCGAGAGCACCTCCTTCGCGCCGCTCTTCACCTCGGCGAGGGCGAGCAGCAGGTGCTCGGTCGAGGTGTACGCGTCCTTCATGCGCTGCGACTCGCGTTCGGCGGTCGCGAAGACCTCGACGAGGTCGCGCGACGCGTTGTTCGCGCTTGCGCCCTGCACGCGCGGCAGACGCCGCATCTCGGCATCGGCGAGCTCGCGCACGCGCGCCGGATCGACGCCGGTCTTCCGGAGGACCGATGCCGTCGAGGAGGTCTTCTCCGCGAGCATCGCCGAGAGGAGATGCAGCGGCGTGATCTCGGGATGGCCCGCGCCGACGGCGGCGGACTGTGCGGCGGAGATGGCTTCCTGCGCGAGCGTCGTGTACTTGTCGAATCGCATGGGGTAGGGGTCCTTTCCTTCCTCCCATCGCGCGTGCCGCGCAAGGGAGCCCTCGCTCCACGCAAAGCGCGGGCCAGCTGCCCGGGCTTCCGTGCCGTGCCGCGTCTTGCCGTTTCGGCGACACGCGCGCCGCGCGCTGCCAATTGGGCAGATGCGCTCGGAAGCACTTATCCTCCATGGAGTGGTTCGCCCGAGCCGCCGACTCGCCAGTGCCCACCAACCTCCGGAGGTAGACCCATGTGGATGCTCGCCCAGGCCGCGATGGATAGTGATGCGAGGGAACTCGGACTGCTTCTCGGCATCCTTGCCGCGTTCGGTCTGCTCTTCGCGATCGGCTGGATCATCAGCGTGATCTGCACCTTCTTCCTGTGGAACTCCTACCGGAGCGTGCCGCAGGAGCATCGGAAGCTCGCTCCCGGCCTCGTCTGGCTCTGCCTCGTTCCCTGCGTCGGCTTCATCATGACGATCGTCTGCAGCGTGATGATCCCGCAGGCGTTCCAGGCCGCGTTCGCCGCGCGCGGGCGGACCGATCAGGGCGACTGCGGCATGATGCTCGGTCTCATCGGCTCGGTCGGCATGGTCGTCGGCAGCGCGATTCCGATCATCGGGCCGTTCGTCGCTCTCGGCTGCCTCGTCGTATTCATCGTGTTCCTCGTGCGGCTCGCGGGATGCAAGCGGCTGATCGAAGCGGCCGCATGAGCGCCGTGGTCAGCGTGCCTGCGGCGCCTGCTCGACGGGGAACCCGGCGGGGATCAGTTCTGCGCGTCCGTTGATCCACGCGACGAGCCACTCGAACGCGTCGACGAGCCGTGGCCCGGGGCGGTTGAACATCTGGTTGCCGTCGACGAGCGCGATCGAGCCCGGCTTCCCCTCCATCACCGCAGGGAGGAGCGGCCACCATCGCGTGCGTTCGAGCTGCACGAACTCCTCGCGCATGCGGGCGAGATCGAATCCGCAGGCGCACACGATGATCCGCTCGGGTGCGCTCTCGATGATCTCCTCGGGCGTCAGTCGCCGCGACTTCGCGCCCGCCGCGTTGAGCGAGTGCCGGCCGCCCGCGGCCTCGATCAGCGCGGGCGTCCAGTGCCCGCCGCAGAAGGGGGGATCCGTCCACTCGAGGAAGAGGATCTCGGGTCCCGGCACATACGGATTCACGAAGTCGATCGCGCTCCAGTAGCGCGCGCGCAGCTCGACCATCGCACGCTCCGCGTCCGCCGCGCGGCCGACCGCCTCGCCGACGCGCAGGAGGTCGTCGAACACATCGAACACGCTCTTCGGATCGAGGTTCACGACGCGCGGCGGCTTCGGCAGCGCGGCCGCGACGCGCTCGACGGTGCGCAGGTCGATCGAGCACACATCGCAGAGGCTCTGCGTCAGGATCACATCGGGCGCGAGTTCCGCGAGCAGCCGCTCGTCGAGCTCGTACAGGCTTTCGCCCGCCTGCAACGCATGCGACACCGCGGCGTCGATCTCCGCGGCCGGGCCGCCGTGTGTCCTCGCGCGCGTGAGCACCGGAACCGTGTCGAGCCCGGCGGGGAAGTCGCACTCGTGGCTGCGACCCACGAGGAGCGGCGCACCGCCC
>JBEAQW010000141.1:0-4705 GCA_041163725.1 Planctomycetota bacterium | reverse complement strand
CGTAGGGCCCTGATCGCGCGCTTCGAGATTCGAAATCGAGGGTTCTAGCGCCCGGCGCTCGAGCCAGCCGACAAACGCCTGCTCGCCGAAGGCGACCTCCCGCGGGACCCTGATCGCGCGCTTCGAGATTCGAAATCGAGGGTTCGAGCGCCCAGCGCTCGAGCCCTCGATCCGAATCCGGAGACGCGGCGCCGCGCAAGCGGCGTCGCGGATCCGCGGCGTGGCGCGCAGCGCCGCGACGCCACCATCTCCGCGAACGACAAACGCGTGCTCGCCGAAGGCGACCACGCGTTTGTCGAGAAGCGGAGAGGGTGGGATTCGAACCCACGAGTAGGCGAACCCACTACTAGTTTTCGAGACTAGCTCCTTCAACCGCTCGGACACCTCTCCGTGAGCGTGGCCCTGACGGGCCGAGCGGGGTCGGAAGTATCGTCCAAATCGCCCCGCTTGTCCACCACTTCCCCGATCGGAGCGGCGGTCTGCGGTTATCGCGTCCCACCCGCCGCGGGCCCATCGACCTCGGCCGAATGCCCGCCCGCGGGCGCCGCCCTCGAGCCCGTCGAGAGCACGACGACGCCGAGCACGATCAACCCCACGGCGACCCCCTTCCGCATGTCCATCGACTCGCCGAGCACGAGCCAGCCGAGCATCACGCCGACCGCGGGAGCCACCGAGAATGCGATCGGCTTCACGACCGACACCTCTCCGACCGAGAGCGCCATGTAGAAGCTCGCCATGGCGATTCCACCGGCGACGACGCCGGAACCGATGAGCACCTTCGTCCAGTTTCCTCCGTCTGCAGCCCAGGGAGATGGCTCGGGTCGCAGTCCCGCACCGCCTCTGGTCATCAACCAGTACACGGCGAGCAGCAGCGGAAGCGCGACGAGGGAGCGGATGGTGATGGCGGAGATCGGACCGAACTTTCCGCTGTGCAGCGCGCTGCGGGTGCACACTTCACCGATGCCCCAGCAGAGTCCGGCGACGATGGCGAGGATGACGGGCTTCATGCCCGCATTGTGGCATGTCCGCGCGGGCGCGTCGGCTGCCCGCGATCAGGGACAGGCGCCCCAGCCGTCGAGGAGCGCGGAGATATCGCGGGCGTCCGTGCGTCCATCACCGTCGATGTCGCCGGTGGCGGTTCCCCACCCGTCGAGAACGACGGCCATGTCGAACGCGCCGACGAGTCCGTCTCCGTCGAGATCGGCCGGACAGTTCGGAGGCGGCGGCGTGCCTTCCTCCGCGAGCAGGAAGCGGCCGTAGCCGACATAGATGTCGTGGCCGCCGATCTGGATGAGGTAGCTCGAGCCAGCCTCGACCGCCCACTCGACCGCGGCGTAGCTTCCGCAACCGGCGAGTTCGTCGTTACAGGCGAGCGGCTCGCCCGCGGCGTCGCGCACGAGGATGATGGGATCGAACTCGCTGTAGACGACCTTCGAAGCTGCGGGGCAACTCGTGAGGATCGCCGTCCCCGTCACGCTCGCGCGAAAGCGGAACCACACATCCTTGCGGATGTCGCTCCCGAACATCCCGCCGCACCCATCGGGTAGGCGCGTCGTCTCGCTATCGGTGGCGCCGATCGTGCAGACCTCGAAGTCCGCGGCAGGAATGTTCCGCGCCCCAGCGACGGTGTCGTTTGCGGGAACAGGAGGATTGCAGAGTTCCACCGCGCTGTGCCGGCAGATGTAGTCCCACTCCACCTCGCAGCAGAACGAGTCGAACGCGCAGACATGCGAGCAGCATGTGCCGTCGGAACACCCGGGCGTCGCATGGATGGCGAAGCAGTTTCGAGCACCCTCTCCGCCGCATGCCTGCGCGAGCGCAGAGCGCCCCGCGGTCAGAGCGAGCACGGCGACGATGAAGGCGAACGCCCTCTGAAGAGGCATGTCGGGACGACGGGACATTCGGATGGCGTTCCGTTTGGGGACGACTTGGAACGGTCCAAGCATGCCACCGAGGAGCCTGGAGGCCATCCGGAAATGCGATTCGCCACAAAGGATTGCAGTGACGGGGCTTATCTGGACGCCGAGATCGAGACTTCGGGGTGCCGCCGCGCCGTCTCGGACCTGCGTGACGCCCGGCTTCCGGCACGCATCAACCCCACGACGAGAGCAGGATCGAGAGATCCGCGCTTCCGACGGTACCGTCGCCGTTGAGGTCGGCCGACGACCCCGAGGTTCCCCACTGGTTCAGCAGGATGGTCAGGTCGGCGGAGTTCACGATGCCATCGCCATTGAGGTCCGCGGGATTCGAGACCTCGCACGCGTCGGGGGTGCCGTTGCCATTCGTGTCGGCGCATGTGGTGTTGGGACCAGCCCACACGGCCCCGGCATCCGCAGCCTGCGCCTCGGTGAGCTGCAGGCAGAATCCGGTGGGGAAGCATGCGGCGCCGAGAGGTTCAGGGCAGAGGTTCGCGGTGCAGACGGTCGCGTTGCCCTGGAACACGCCGCCCTGCGCCGCGCACGCCTCGGGACTCACCGGCCCGACGCAGCTTCCGTCCGGGAGGCAGCATGCGCCGGTCGGGAAACAGACATAGCCCGTGCAGGACTGACCGGTCGGTCCGGCGATGCCGCCAGCCATCTGGCACGCGGACGGCGAGAGCGTCACGCAGCCGCCTGTCGCGGGGAAGCAGCACGGACAGATGTTCTCCGCGCAGGTGCTCGCCGTGCACTGCGAGCCTTCGCCGCCAAAGGTACCGCCCTGCCCGACGCACACGCTGTCGGTGAGCACCTGACAGGTTCCGTTCGGGAGGCAGCACGCGCCGGGAATCTCGCACTGCTGCGGCGTCCATGTCACGCGCATCACCCAGTCGCCGCTCGGACGGCAGACCACCGGCAGCTGCGCGAAGGTCTTCCATCCCGCAGGGCAACCGAGTGCGCCGCAGTCGAGGAGATAGAGCCAGTTCGTACCCGGGGACGCGAGCCCGCCGACATCGGTCGTCGGGAATGCGTTCGACGACGACGGCGGTGCGATCAGGCAGGGATTCTGCGTCTGGTTGTTGTGCTCGTCGATGCGGAAGCCGACGCTGAAGGTGTGCGAACCATCGTCGACGATCACCATCTGCTCGGGATCGGACGGGTCGATGCCGAACTGCACATTCGTCCCGTTCGTGCCGGGCGACATCTGGATGTGCGGCAGGATGGTCCCGTCGGATGAGTAGATGTACGCAAGCGTTCCGGTGGCGGGCGTGCCCTGCCACACCATCACGCTCCACTTCGTGGTCGTGGCGACGACGGTGCTGCTCGTCGCGAAGATCATCTCGATGAGGTCGATCCGCAGCGGGAAGTCACCCGGGTTCAGCGTGTAGGAAGTCGCCGCGATCTCACCCTCGGAGAATCCGGCCTGCACGATGTACTGGCCACCCTCGAAGGATGCGTTCGTGTAGGTCGAGATCACCTGCGGACACTGGCCACCGGCGACGCCTCCCTCGCCGGGCTTGAAGTCGGGTACCGCGAGAAGCGCGGGCGTGTCCTTCACCCCGATGATCTCCTCGGCATCGCGTCGCGTTCCGTCGGCGAGGAGACTCGCCGTGCATCCACCGATGGCGAGCGCGAAGGCGAGCGTGCGCGCGAAGGACTGCGTCGGCTGCTGCGTGAAGTGCTGCATCGGGTGCTCCGAGGTTGGCCGGAATGCCAGGCGGGACGCCGGGCGGAATCGCTTCCGAAGTTCGAGCGGGCGGACTGCGACGGGGCGCGGTGCGGCCGCACTGCCTCCATCGGCCAACGCACCTCTCCTACGAAAGTAGCACCGCTTTTGAACGGCCAAAGCAGCGCGATGGCACTCGGCGCGCGAAACCGCGATTTGGACTGGTTGGCTGGCCTTGTGCGGGCCGGAGACGGCACTCCGTCCAACGCGGTGGCGTCAAACGGTTCCGCGAAGCGCCTCGGCGATCGCGTCCACGAGCTGGTCGGGCTCCGGCAGCCGGCCGGGACCAACCGCGCGGCACGCCTGCCACCCCTCGGCCGGATCGAGGATGGAGAATCCGTCCGCACGGAGCGTGTCGAGGTTGCGGCGGGTCGCGGGCTGGCGCCACATCGTCTCGTTCATGCTCGGCGAGACGAGCACACGGGTACGGGCACGGTCGATCGATGCCGCGAGCAGCGAGACGATGTCGTCGCAGCGCCCCGTGGCGAGCTTCGCCAGCATGTCCATCGTGCAAGGCGCGACGAGCATGAGGTCGAGTTCCCGAGCGGCGCGGATGTGCTGCGGATCCGCTGGCGTCGCCGAATCCCAGATCGAGGTCAGCACGGCGCGGCCCGAGAGCGACTGGAACACGAGCGGCGTCACGAAGCGCGACGCCCCCTCGGTCATCGCGACGGTGACTTCGGCGCCCGCCTGTGCAAGCGTGCTCACGACCGAACAGACCTTGTAGGCGGCGATTCCAGCGCAGACGCCGATGGCGATCCGCCGACCCTTCAGGGCAGCGAGATTGGCTGGGTCACCTTGGTACATGGTTCGAACGCGCGCGGGCGCTGCGGACGGATCTCGTGCTCATCGGTGGGTCTCCACGAGCGAGTGGAGGACCTTCTGCTGCATCCGAAAGGGGCAGCCGCCGGCACTGCCGATCAGCGCTTCGAGCGGCCACCGGGGCCGCGCATCTTCTCGATGTGCGCCGGGTCCATCTCGAGCGTGATCTTCTCCTGCATGATCTCCTCGATCACGAGCTCGAGGTCGGAACGACCGTTGCGGTCGACCAGCGGACGCGCAC
>JBEAQW010000140.1:0-8979 GCA_041163725.1 Planctomycetota bacterium | reverse complement strand
ACGCCGGCCGCGCCGACCAATCCCGCGTGGGCTCCCGCCCGCATCACGCCGCTCGGCGTCGTCACGAGCCTCCGCCGCCTCGAGCCGCAGCTCGCACCCGACAAGGCGCAGGCACTCCGCGACGAGATCGTCATGCTCGAGCTCAAGTACTTCGGCCCCGAGGCCGCCGCGTCGACCGAGTCCGAACTCCGCAGCGTGATCGAGAAGTGGCAGCGCGCGTAGGCGCGTGCGCGGAGGCGACGAGGCCCGCGCGAGGTGGGCCTCCGTTGACCGCACCTCAACGACAAGCCCCCCTCCGAGAGGGGGACTTGGGTGATCCTTCGGCCGGAACCCAGCGTGGCTCCTCGCTCACGGCGAGGTGATCGTGAACTCGAACGGCCCCGGAATCGAGCCGAGCCAGTCGCCCGAGTTCATGATGCAGAAGTAGTACTCCTGCCCAGGCACGAGGCCCTTCACGAACAGCCGGCTGAAGAACGGCGGCTCGGCGAGGTCGGTGCATCCGTCCTCGTCGCAGCCGATCTCAACCAGGTTGCCGCAGGTTCCGGTGAACATCGCGATGGAGGTGTCGAAGAGCGGCGCCGGCACCGACTCGCAGAGCGAGATCGTCACCATCCCGAGGTCCGGCGCGGTGAAGCGGTACCAGACGGTGCTGTGTGCGGCCGCGGGGTTCCCGCTCCAGTGGCACGACGGCGATCCCGCCGGCAGCTCCGGATCGGTGCCCGTGTAGGCGCCCGGCGTCGCGAACGAGTTGTCGCCGAGTACGGGCGCACCGTCGATGTTCGCGGTGACATCGATCGCGTCGGCGCAGAGATCGTTGTTCGCGCAGCTCACGAGTCCACAAGGCGTGTTGTCGCCGAGGTAGGTGCCGCCCGACGCGATGCACTCCGCCTCGGTCACCGTATCGCACGACGATCCGAGGCAGCAGCCACCGGTCGGCGCAGGGCACGGCCCCCAGCCGCCCAGCAGTACCGCGAGGTCGGAGGCTCCAGTGGTGCCGTCGCCATCGAGGTCGCCTTCGGCGGCGCCCCAGGCGCCGAGAAGGACAGCGAGGTCCGCCGCGCCGGTGGCCCCATCGGAATCCAGATCGGTCGGGCAGTTGCTGGGCGTCGTGATCTCGACGAGCCATGCGCCCGAGAAGAGCCCGTTCCCGATGATGAAGCGACCATCCGCCGAGACCGCTTCGACCTGCTCGAGATTCATTCCTGCGGGCACCACCGCGCCGAGCGAGGTGATGTAGGTCTTGAGATCGATGATCGGGCTCGTGGTTCCAGGCCGGATCCACGCACGACGCGTCGTGCCGAGGACATCGAGCCCGATGATCGTGCCGTCGTTGGCGATGTCCTTCGGAATACCCTCCCACCCGGGGATCAGGGAGCCGGCGCCGATCTGGTACGCATTCGCGCCTCCCTGCGTCCACATGGTGGCCTTCCCGTCGAGCGTGCCGATCAGGATGGCTCCGTTGTCGCTGAGTCCGTGCACCTCGCCGACCGCATCCGCGTTCGGATCGATGGTGTACCCCACGCCGGTCGCACCCCAGACTGCCGGTGTGCGCGAGAAGCTCCCCTGCGCGAATCCGGCGATCACACTCCCATCGTCCGAGACGACCGACGCGCGATTGTTGCCATTCACGAGGTGCTCGAGCGTCTCCAGCCCCCCCGCCTCCGTCCAGCGGAACCCCGCGCCGTTGCAACCATTGATCCACTTGAGACCCACGGCCACCGAACCGTCGGCGTTCAGTTCGTACCCGGAGCTCAGGCTCCCGCATCCCTCGGGTGTGCCCACCGTGTAGCCGAGGCTCGTCCACTGATTGGTCGCCGCGCGCCAGATGGCGGCGACGGATCCGTTCCCCTCGGGATTCGGGATCAGCCCGAGCACCACCGCGCCGTCATTCGACACCGCGGAGGCGTAGCGGTCGGTACCGGGCAAGGTGGTCATCGTGCCGGACACGCGATCCCAGAGGTAGATCTGCGCGACCTGCCCGCTTAGGCCACCAACCACGAATCGCCCGTCCGGGGACATATCCACGGCACTCTGCGCGCCGGGAATCATGCTCAAGGTCGCCGATCCACCACCTGCCGCGCCTGCTCCGCAGCATGCGGCTGCGGCAACGGCGAGCATCGGAGTGGCGAAGGAACGAAGCGTCGCGGGAGGAGTGCGGAATCCATGCATCATGCTGAGCGAGACCAATCTTCCGGTTCATGAACAAGCGCACGCATTCGGAGTTCGCGTGAGCCAAAGAGGCGAGGCGCCGACCGAGTCTTTCACTACGATCGGCGCCTCGCACGCGTGTCCCCTGGAGCGATCTACCGACGATCAGTCGCGGCGGCGACGACCCGCGAGTCCGCACAGACCGAGGAGCGCGATGGCTCCCGGCGCGGGGACGGGGCTCCACGACAGGTTGTCGATGAAGGTCTCGGGTGTGAAGCCGAGGCCGACGAAGCGGACCTCATCGAAGCTCGATCCACCCGCCGCCGAGATGTCGAACCACGAACCGCTGCTCGTGCCCCAGGCGGGAGTCACGAGCACGCTCGCGACCTCGACGCCGTTGCTGTACGCGAGGGCGAAGAGGCCTCCGCCGAACGGAGTCGGATCACCCGACGGATCCCAGACCTGCGCGGAGAAACCGGTCACGGCCGTATCGAAGGTGATGAAGACGCCGAAGTTCCCGAAGAAGGAGTTTCCGCTTCCGAGCCACGGGCCGTATGCGGCGCCCCAGTCGCCCACGATCGGACCACCGTCGCCTGCATCGATCACGATTCCGTAGGACGGCTGCCAGTAGTTCGCGGCGATCGGACCCGTCGCCTGGCCAGCCTGATCGAAGTTCAGACCCACCGAGTAGGAAGCCGCCGAGTCACCTTGCGAAATGGACACATCCGCCGAAGCCACGGCGGCAACACCGCACGCAGCGAGCGTCGACACGAACACACGAATGCTGGACATCACATTCTCCAGTCGAAAGGCCACAACTCGCAGAGCGCGGCCCAACTCGAACTTCCCGACAGCAGCACACGCTGACGCCGTTCTCCCCGCAGGGCAGAGAACTCCTCCATCGCGAAGGTACACCCGTTTGGATGGGACGCAACTTTCCAATTGGAAAGTCGATTGGATTTCCAACCGCAGGTCGCTCCGCCATGAGTTTCGATGCATGATGCCATGTTCCCTACCCCTTGGCACCGCGCCATTTCGCGATCACCACGCGCGCGCGGGCCGATGATCCCTCCCCGGCGAGTCCCCGCCGGCGTGTCCCCATGAGCACCGTCCCTGCCACAAGTTCCGCCGATTCGATGTTCGAGAAGCAGTGCCGCGAAGCGGTGTCCGAACTCCAGGCCTCGCTGATCGAGCTCTACGACCGCTGCGGCCTCGACCCCGGAGCCCCCCAGGAGGCGGCTCGGCGCTTCGAACTCAACAAGACCCTCACATGGACCGTCGCGAGACTGGTTCAGGAGGGCGAGCCGCTGACCGCAGCGTCGCTCGTCCCCGGCCGCGGCTCGATCGAACGGGTTGTGGCGGCCGCGGAACGCTTCGGCGCCGAAGGGCTGGTCGCCGAGCGGGTTCGCGACGCCGCGGTCCGCTTCGAGGCGATGGCCAAGCACCATGTCGGCGATCGATCCGAACTGGAACTCGCCCTCGACAGCATGGGCGTCGGAGCGAACGAAGCGCTCGACCTCAGCCGGCGACTCGCGTTCCGAGGGAACAGCGGCATTCACGGCGTGCAGGCACGGACGCGTCTGCTGTGCGCCATCCTCATGCCCGGCGCGACGGAAGACCGCGTCGATCTCGCCATGATCTCGGGCTATGTCGGCTTCCGCCGACTGCGGCACACCTCACTCTGGCCTCTCTTCAAGGTGCGAAGCTGGGGTGATGCGGAGGAGCGCGTCTCGACGGAGCGATGGCAGCCGATCAACGGAGCGGAGCCGAACGGGATCCTCCCGGAGTTCCGGAGGGGATACGCGGCCGAACTGCAGGAAGCCGCACTGCCGGGAGGCAGCGAGTTCGTGCTCCAGCCTGGACCGATCGGGAACGATGGCGCCTTCGATCTCTTCCGAGGTGAAGTCCTTCGCAACGGCGCAAGCCGCTACGCCGGCGAGGACGGTCAGGAACGAACGGGCGAGTTCGGCGCCAACATCACCACGCCAGCCGAGCACCTCGTCTTCGACCTCGTCGCGCACGAGTCGCTCTCGTTCGCGCTCAGCGCCGAAGCACTCGTGTTCTCCCGGATCTTCGACCAAGGGCACGCGACCGACAGCGGAATCTCCGAGCGACTGCCCATCAACCAGAAGCCGATCGCGCTTTCGGGCCAACCGCCCGCGATGGCCACACCGCTCGTCCCGGGCTACCGCGAGTTGTTCGACTCCGTCGCGCAGCGCATCGGCCTCGACCCCCGCGAGTGCGGTGCCGTGCGCGTCGAAATGCGATACCCCCCGCTCGGCTCGACCGTGAGCATGCGCTTCGATCTTCCCTCGAAGCCCTGAGCGCCCCATCGCGCCGCGGACGCGTCACCACGATGGAGCGAGGAACGACAAGACCCCCTCGAAGCGGGGGTCTTGGTCGATTCCGCCCCAAGACGCACCACAGGATTTGAAACTCCCGCGAAGCGGGAGTCCTAAGCCCCGGGACGCGGTGCGAAGCGCCGCGGCCCGGCAGACGCCTCACCACGATGGCGCGAGGAACGACAAGCCCCCTCGAAGAGGGCGTCTTGGTCGATTCCGCCCCAAGACGCACCACAGGATTTGAAACTCCCGCGAAGCGGGAGTCCTAAGCCTCGGCACGCGACGCGAAGCGTCGCGGGCCGGCGGACGTGGCGCGCAGCGCCGCGGACGCGTCACCACGATGGAGCGAGGAACGACAAGACCCCCTCGAAGAGGGGGTCTTGATCGATTCCGAGCGGAATCGGGGTGACAGGATTTGAACCTGCGGCCTCTTGCTCCCGAAGCAAGCGCTCTAGCCAAGCTGAGCTACACCCCGCCATGACGCGCGGGGGTTCCGCGCTGGGTCGGGAAGGATACCCCACGCTCCGATGGCTTACAAGCCCTCCCCCCGGGTCTGAATTCGCCGTTCCCCGGCTGAATCCGAACTTGAAGCAACGCGAAACCCGACGGAGACTGTGCCTGAACTTCCCCTCGGGGCCGTCCTGTATGGTCCGGCGCGCCATAATGCGCAATCATCGGTTTGTTCCCGGTGACTTTCGGACGGTCGCCACGGAACAGCGCACTTCTCTTCGTTCGATTCCCACGAGTCGCACGGATCCACAGCCCTTCCGGGCCAGGTTGATGGAACACGCTTCAGAAACGGAGTACTGACTATATGGATGGTAATCGCAAGATCGGTCTTGTCGCCGTCGTCGCCATGACGGCCCTCGCAGCCCAGATCACCCTCGGTGGCACCCAGTCGTTCGGCGCCGCCGGCTCGAAGCGCCGCGTCGCGGCGCAGGTCGAGACCACCACGCTCGCCGTCAGCTCGCCGATCGTCGAGCGCAAGGTCGAGGGAACCGAGACCTGGGTCGTCGACAGCCAGGAGTCCGTCTCGGCCGAGATCGACATGGTCCTCGAGGAGCCGTTCAAGCCGATCATCGAGATCGCAACCGCGCTGACCACGACGGACTGCAACGACAACGGCACGCCGGATGGCACCGAGATCTCCAACGGTGCGGCCGATGCGGACGGCGACGGAATCCTCGACAGCTGCGAGTACGCAATCGGCGACCTCAATCTGAACGGAGTCGTCGACTCGCAGGATGTCAGCATCCTGCTTGGCTGGTGGGGCCTTCCCAACCCCGTGTACGGCGACCTGACCGGTGACGGTGTCGTCGACGCGCGCGACCTCGGCGTGATGCTTGGCCGCTTCGGCGCGATCGTCTGGTGAGCTGCGCAGGTTCCCCCGATCGAGTCGAGTCTGCGAGGGCCGCCGGAGTGGCGGCCCTCGCTGTTTTTCAACCCGACTTCCCGATGCTCTTGCCGCGATTCCGCTGGGACTGCACCTACATTGTCAGGGGTCGGGCCGATCCCTATCGCAGCCGAGACCGGAGATCCGCATGCATCGAACTCCCGCCGCGAGTGTGCCAAGACTCGGGTTCACCCCGGGCGCTTTCTTCGCTCGTGCACTGATTCTGCGAGTCGCCCCGCTGCTCGTGCTTGCGATCGCGCTCGTCGCGTCGCCGGTCGCGCATGCGCAATCCTCCACGGATCTCGTGGGGCGACCCCTCACGACGAAGCGGCTCGAGCGGCTGCTTCGTGTCTATGTCTCGCCGACCCCCGAGGAAGCCAGCGCGATCGACCGCCTGCACGAGGCGTACCTCGACCGGTTTCGCCGCGAGCTCGAACCTCAGTTCGAGAAGCTCACCAGCGCGCTCCGCGAGAGCGCGCCCACGATCGAGACCATGACGCGCACGATGCGGGACGCCGACCGCCTGCAGGCGCAGCTCGCGGAAGCCGACAACGCGCTGTTTGCAGCGGCGATGGAGCTCGTGGCGGAGGAACGGCGCCCGGGATTCCAGCGCATCCGCGACGCACGGGAGCGCCAGCGCGAACTCGGTGGCTTCGTGCGGTTCGGAGCGATGGTGTTCGCTCCCGCAGGCAACTTCGTGGACCTCGCGGACCTCGTGACACGCGACGCGGTGATGGAGACGGTTCCGGACGATGCCCGCGAGCGGCTCGACGCGTTCCTCGCCACGCAGGAGGCGCGCCTCCTCGCGCAGGCCCGCGAGTGGAACAGGACGGTGATCAAGTCCTTCGAGGCCTACTACGCCGTGATGTTCAACCAAGCCGCGAACTTCGCCGAGTCGCAGGAAGGTGAGGCGCCGGAGGCGGCTGCGAGGCGATCCCAGGCCTCGGCCCGCGCGATGATGGATGCCATGCAGCGGGCGGCGGCGGAGCCGCGCAAGCTCGCGGCCGCGAACTACCAGGCGAACCGTCGCGCGTGCATCGAACTCGCGACGATCCTCCCCGAGGGCGTCGTCGCCGGAATCCGCGAGCAGGTCGCGCGACGCGCGCTCGGCGCCGGATGGATGTCGATGGAGATGGCCGCTGGCTTCCACGGGCCGGATGGGACGCCGGCGGACGTCGCGCGCAGGATCGGCCGCGATCCTCGGATCGACGACGCCGCCAAGTCCCGCGCGGATGAGATCGCGGCGGAATGGCGCACGCGCCACGCGGACGCCCTCGAGCGATGCGCGAACGCGTTCTTCGATCCGGATCGGCCGGCGGCCTCCCCGTTCGGATTCAGCTTCGGGATGGACGACGAGCCGGCGCGCGACGCCGATCCGCTCGTACAGGCCGCGAAGGATGCGGGCGAGATCACCCAGCGCGCGATGCGCGCGCTGATCGATCTGCTCGGCGAGGACATGGGGCGTCGGTATGTGATGGAGATCGAGGGAGAGACGGGACCGATCTATGTTGCGCTGCAGCAAGCGGACATCGGTGACGACGCCGCTGCAGGCACCTCGGTGGACCCCGTCGAAGGCGAAGCCGAGCCCGCCACGGCGGACGGGGACATGGATCGCATGATCGAGCCCCGCACCACGGCCGCGATCCTCTCGGGGCTCGCGATGTTCGGTGTTGCACCGGCGAATCCGGAACTCGTGGAGTCGGTGCGCGCCGAGTGGCTCGCCCGGACATTCGAACCCGTCGTCGGGTCGCTCGTTGCCGAGTGCCGGCGCCTCCAGAAGGCCGTCGTGACGCAAACAGCCGATGGGACATGGTCGGTCGATCACGAGAAGCAGCGTGCGGCCGACGCAATGATCGCTCGGATCATGCTCGCTGCGCTCGAGGCCGACGAGGTGCTGATTCGGGATCTCGCTTCGGTACTCGGGCTCGATCCCGCCGGTGGCGCGGTCACTGCGCTCCGACTCGATCGCGTGGCGATGATCGAGGCCGATGTGCGTGGAATGTTCGATACCGGGGCGGACAGCCCCGTGACCCCGCTCGAGACGCTCCGCCGCGCCGGCGTCTCGCCCGAGACGGCCTCCGCCGTGTTCGAGCGCTCCGCCGAGGCGTGGACGGCGCTCTGTGGAGAGCTCGAACCGCATGCGCGGGCGATGGCGGCCGGCCGCGACGAGGTGATGCGGCTCCAGCAGGACCTCTCTGCAAACTCCGAGTTCGAACCAAGCGACTCCGGCACGCAGGCCAGACGCGCGGAGGCGATGATGGCCGCATGGTCCGCGCACCAGCGGCGGTCGCGCGAGTTCGGGCAGCGTCTCGCATCGACATTCGACGAGGCGTGCGCGAAGGCGATCGCGGACGAGGACACGCTCGCGAAGCTGCGCCGTGCGCATCGCGAGCTCCGGTACCCCGAGATCTATGCGAAGTCCGATTGCGCGAGCGAACAGCTCGCACACGCGATGGCACTGCCCGGGCTCGACGACGATCAGTTCACGCGGCTCGAGGTCCTGCGCGCGGAGTACGAGGTCGTCTTCGAGGAACTCAGCCGACAGATGATCGATGCAAACACCCCGCTCGCGGACCCTGGCCCCGATGCGTGGCGCGAGCAGATGCGCATCATGGAGACCACCGAGAAGCTCCGCTTCCAGCGCAACGAGCGCACCGAGAAGGCGCGCTCCGAAGCGCGGCGGATTCTCGGAGACGACCTCGCACGGCGGATTCCGGGACTGGCGCCGACTTCGTCCGATCCCGCGCCGTCCACGCGGCCCACATCGATTTGGCCGTTTGATGACGACGAGGACTAGGCGACGCGGGAGGCGAACTCCCCAGCGTGCATAAGTCCATTTGAGGACAATTCTTATATTGTGATTCCCGCGCTCGATTTCGAATCATCGATCCCGGAGGGCCGCGCATGCGGCCGGCAGGGACCCTCGTCCGTCTTCAGGGATTTTTGGATACCGCGGGTGCATCCAACCGACGGTTGTGGTCACGGGCCGTCTTCGGTGGCCTCGCCGTGCGTGGCGGGGCATCTCCACCGAGGTCCCACACAGTCAGGAGAGTTTCCATGGATGCAATCAAGACCGTCAAGGGCTGGGTTCGCGAG
>JBEAQW010000139.1:0-13249 GCA_041163725.1 Planctomycetota bacterium | reverse complement strand
ACGCCGGCGCGCGAGCGCTTCGGCACCAACGGTCAGCGTGGTAGTGTTCGGGTGACGAAATCCGCGCCGCGGTCGTCGCCCGCGATCGGCGACTCGAGTGCAGCCCTCGCCAGCCGCCAGCATGTCGCCGACAGCATCGCGCGCATCAAGCAGGCCGAGGCTCGCATCGTGGGGCTCCGCGATGTCGAGGTCGAGGCCGCCCATCGGATCGAGACGCCCAGGCCGGCGTTCACCGCGGCGGAACTTGGAAAGTCGCTCCGCGATCCGGCGAGCGTGCGGCGGGCGATCGTGCTCGGCGAGCTCCTCGGACGGCCGCGCTGCGATCGCGCCCTATAACAATTCGAATCTGACGCGAATTCGCGGAACGGGCGCGATGGTGGCCGAACGGTCGCGATCGTGCGGGCTTCCTCCCGCGCGGGCAAATCTGCTATCGTTCCCGCCCATTGCGGTCAGACCGCAGGAGCACCGCGGCGTTCGCCGCCCAAACACCCATGATCGACATCCGAAAGCTCAAGGAACTCGTCCGCCTGATGGTGGAGAACGACCTGACTGAACTCGACATCCGTGACGAGCAGGAGACTGTCACCGTGAAGCGCCCCGGCGTGCACGCCGTTCCGCAGGTGATGGTGCCTCAGGCGGTCGCCGCTCCGGTCGCGGCGCCTGTCGCCGCGCCCGCCGCCGCGCCCGCGCCCGCCGCACCCGCGCCCGCCGCGGAAGTGCTGCCGGCGATCGAGAGCCCGATGGTCGGCACCTTCTACGCGACGCCTGGTCCGGACAAGGCACCGTTCGTGACCGTGGGCGCCAAGGTGGGGCCCGATACCACCGTCTGCCTCATCGAGGCCATGAAGATCTTCAACGAGATCAAGGCCGAGACCTCCGGCACCATCGAGGAAGTGCTCGTGAAGGGCGGTCAGGCCGTCGAGTTCGGCCAGCCCCTCTTCCGCATCCGTCCGAACTGACCGCGACCCGACTCCGGAACACGCATGTTCAAGCGAATCCTGATTGCCAACCGTGGCGAGATCGCGCTGCGCGTCATCCGCGCGGCGAAGAGCCTCGGCATCGAGACGGTCTGCGTCTACTCGACCGCCGACAAGGACGGGCCCTGGCTCGAGCACGCGGACCAGACGGTCTGCATCGGCCCCGGTCCGAGCCCGCAGAGCTACCTGCGGATCGAGCGCCTGATCGCCGCGGCCGAGGTGTCGCACGCAGATGCGATCCATCCCGGCTACGGCTTCCTCTCCGAGAACGCGCACTTCGTCGAGGTCTGCCGCGACTCGGGCTTCGAGTTCATCGGCCCGTCGCCCGAGGCGATGGCGCTGCTCGGCGACAAGGTGAGCTGCAAGAAGATGGCGCGCAAGGTCGGCACGCCGGTGTTCCCGGGCACCGAGGACGCGATCGAGGACATCGACGAGGCCGTGAAGGTCGCCGCCGAGATCGGCTATCCCGTGATCGTGAAGGCGGCGGCGGGCGGTGGTGGCCGCGGCATGCGTGTCGCGCGCGACGAGGCGCAGCTCCGCGCCGGCATCGAGAGCGCGCGGCAGGAGGCGACGGCCGCGTTCGGCAACGGCAGCGTGTACATCGAGAAGTTCCTCGAGCACGCGCGCCACTTCGAGGTCCAGACGATCGGCGACAAGCACGGGAACGCCGTGCATCTCTACGAGCGCGACTGCTCCAGCCAGCGTCGGCACCAGAAGCTCATCGAGGAGGCGCCGAGCCCCGGCGTCGATCCCGACAAGCGCCGCAAGGTCTGCGAGAGCGCCGCCGCGCTCATCGCGAGCGCGAAGTACTCCGGCGCCGCGACCGTCGAGTTCCTGATGGACGCGAAGCAGAACTTCTACATGCTCGAGGTGAACACCCGCGTGCAGGTCGAGCATCCCGTGACCGAGATGATCACGGGCATCGACATCGTGCGCGAGCAGATCATGGTCGCCGCCGGCAAGCCGCTCTCGGTGAAGCAGTCGGACATCCGCGTGAACGGCCACGCCATCGAGTGCCGCATCAACGCAGAGGATCCTGCGCGCGGCTTCATGCCGCAGGCCGGCCTCATCGAGACCTTCGCGGCACCCGGCGGGCTCGGCGTGCGGCTCGACAGCCATGCGCGTGCGGGCTACCGCATCCCCCCGAACTACGACTCGATGATCGGCAAGCTCATCGTGCACGGTCCGACCCGCGAGGTCGCGATCGCGCGCATGAAGGTGGCGCTCGACGAGTTCCGCATCGGTCCGGTCAAGACGACCATTCCGCTGCACCGGAAGCTCATGGACAACCCGGACTTCAACAACGCGACCTTCGACATCCACTATGTCGAGCGCATGCTGAAGGCCGAGGAGTCCGCGAAGCCCGGCGCGGCGGCCGCCGCCGCCTCCGGCGCGGAGAAGGTCGCGAAGGCGGCCGTATGACCGCGGGTTCCGCGCACGGTCGTCCTGCGCAGGAGCAGCCGGCGGAGGATGTGACCTACCGCGATGTCGTCGCAGCGGCCGATCGGATCGCGGGCGGCGTGGTGCGGACCCCGTGCGTCGAATCGCCCGCGCTCTCGCGCATCACCGGCTGCGAGGTGTTCGTCAAGCTCGAGTACGGCCAGCGCACCGGCAGCTTCAAGGAGCGCGGTGCGCGCAACGCGATGCTGCAGCTTCCCGAGGATGCGCGGCGCAACGGCGTGGTCGCGGCGAGCGCCGGCAACCACGCGCTCGCGCTCGCCTTCCACGGGCGCGACCTGCGCATTCCGGTCACCGTCGTCATGCCGCGCATCGCGCCGCTCGTCAAGCAGGCGCGCTGTCGCGAGATGGGGGCGCTCGTCCAGATCCATGGCGCCAACATCGCCGAGGCCAAGGAGGTCGCGGACCGCCTCGTCACCGATGCCAACCTGACCTACATCCACGGCTTCAACGACGCGCCGATCATCGCCGGTGCGGGCACGGTGGCGCTCGAGGTGCTCGAGGATGTGCCGGATGTCGACGCCGTGGTCGTGCCCGTCGGAGGCGGTGGTCTCCTCGCGGGTGTCGGCATCGTGATGAAGGAGCGCCGCCCCGAGGCGCTCGTCGTCGGTGTCGAGCCCCGGCGCGCCGCGAGCTTCGCAGAGGCGCTTCGCGAGGGCGCGCCGCGTCGGATCGTGATGGACCCGACGCTCGCGGACGGCCTGGCGGTGCCCGAGGTCGGCGCACGCGCGTTCGAACTCGCGCGGCGCCGCGTCGACCGGCTGGTGGCCGTCGACGAGGAGCTCATCTCGCTCGCGATCCTGAGGCTCGTCGAGATGCATCGTGGCGTCGTCGAGGGCGCGGGTGCCTCGCCGCTGGCGGCGCTGCTCTCCGACGCGTTGCCCGAGCTGCGCGGGAAGAAGGTCGTGCTGCTCCTCTGCGGCGGCAACATCGATCCGCTCGTGCTTTCCCGTGTGATCGAGCATTCGCTCGCCTTCGACGGCCGGCTGGTGCAGTTCTCGGCGACGATCAGCGACCGTCCCGGCGGACTCGCCGAGCTGACGGGTGTCATCGCGTCGGCGGGCGCGAGCGTGAAGGACATCCGCCACGAGCGCATCTTCGGCGGCCCCGATGTATCGCGTGTGCGCGTCTCGTGCATCGTCGAGGTGCGCGACTCCGAGCACGCCGACCAGCTGCAGGAAGCGTTGCGCGCGAAGGGGATCCGCGCCTACGAGCGCGTGCGTCCCGAACCGCTTTCCTGACGGAGCCGATCGTTGCCGAGCGTCGTGATACCTGCCCACAACGAATCGAGCGGCATCGCGCGCACCCTCCGCAGCGTGCTCGCCGAACGGATCGATGGTCTGACGGTGGTCGTCGTCGCCAATGCGTGCTCCGATGACACCGCCGAGCGCGCGCGCGCATTCGGAGCGGGTGTGATCGTGGTCGAGACCGCGAAGGGCGGCAAGACGAACGCGCTCAACCTCGGCGAGCGCGAGCTCCGCGAGCGCGGACTCGACCACTATCCGCGGCTCTTCCTCGACGGCGACATCGAACTCACCCCCGGCACCCTCGCGCGGCTCTTCGAGGCGGCATCCGGGGTCGGCGCGCGCGTGGTCGCGGCACGGCCGTGTTTCGTCACCGAGGGCTGCAGCGCCATCGTGCGGCTCTACTACGGCGCCGAACGCTTCAACCCGTACCACTCCTCGGGTGCGCCGAACGGAAGCGGCACCTACTGCGTGAACCGCGAGGGTCGCACCCGCTGGGACGAGTTTCCCGAGGTGCTCGCGGACGACGGCTTCGTGGAGCGGCAGTTCGCGGCGGACGAGCGCGCGACGCTCGGCGTGCGCGAGGACGCGGGTTTCGCCGAGGCGAGCGAGGGCATCGCCCTCGTGCGGGTGCCGAGAACCATCGGAGCGCTTCGCCGCATGTCCGCGCGCGTCCGGCTCGGCACCGCCGAACTCGACCGTGTCGCACCGCTGCGCGCCGACCAGCGCGCGGCGGGGGGGACTTTCGGCGCCGTGTTCCGCGCGCTCGCGCCCCATCCGCTCATGTGGCCCGAACTCGTGGTGTGGACCGCGTTCAAGCTGCTCGAGCGCCTCGAGTCGCGCGGGGTGGCGCGCAAGCAGGGCACCGACCGCTGGCAGCAGGACCGGACCTCGCGCTCGTGATGCGGTCCCCGATGTCGTCTCCGTGATCGCGCCGCGCGGCCGCACGCCGGTCGGGGCCACCCGTCCGAGAAGGCGCCATTCCGCGCGCGTGGAACCGTGGGAATAGACCTGAAGGTCGTCAATCCGGGAAACAGCGTCACATTCGGTGCAGTCGTGTGAACTCTCCCGAAACGCATGCCGATGCATGGAGGCACAGGTTCCCCGCAGCCAACGGAGGGGTTGTCGCGGGCGGGCTACAAGGGAGTAAAGCCATGCGTGACGGATTCAATTTCAACGAGAAGGATGTCCTGACCACCGGCGAAGTCGCCCGCATCTGCAATGTGGCGAGCCGCACGGTGAGCAAGTGGTTCGACTCCGGCCAGCTCGCCGGCTACCGCATTCCGGGTTCGAAGGACCGTCGTATTCCGGTCGCGAACCTGATGGCCTTCATGAAGAAGCACAACATCCCGATGGATGGGCTCCGCAGCGGCGCGCCGCGCGTGCTCATCGTCGACACCGATCCCGCGACCGCCGAGACGCTGCGCAAGGTCCTCGCCGAGCAGACCCGCTACGACGTGCATGTCGCGTCGGGCGCGTTCGCCGCGGGCGCCGAGTGCGAGAAGTTCCGGCCGCATGTGATGCTTCTCGATGTCCACATGCCCGAGGCGGAGAGCGGCGCGTTCTGCGCGTTCGTCCGCAACTCCGAGGAACTGCAGATGACGAAGATCATCGGCATGTCGAACCGCCTGACCGAGGGGCAGATCGCCCAGCTCGTCGGCCGCGGCTACGACTCGGTGCTGCGCAAGCCGTTCACCGTCCGCCAGGTCATCGAGGCCATCGAGCACGCGCACGCGCTCGTCGCCTGATCCGATCCACGCACACGCGCTGGCGACCCGAGAGTCCCCTCGAAGGTCCCAGCCGAAGCGCAACGCCCCCTGGAGGCTGGGGGCGTTGTGCTTTTTCACGCATGCTCGCCGCGGCGCGCGCCGTGCTAGTCTCCGCGCGTGCCCATCGCGGTGGCAGACATGTCCGCTTCCGACACCGTGCGCATGCTCGTGCTCGCCGCGCTCGGCACGGGCGTCGGTTCGGTCGTCCGCGACCTCGCCGTGCACGGCTTCCGCACGCGTCTGCGGCGTGCGGATCTCGGCGTGCTCGCCGCGAATCTCGTCGCCTGCGCATGCGCGGGCGCCGCGGGGAGTGGTGGGGGTGCGTGGCACTGGATGTTCGTGGTGGGCTTCGCGGGCGGACTCTCGACCTGGAGCACGCTCGCGGTCGATGCGGCGGGAGCGATCCGCGCGCGGAACTGGGCATGGCTTGGCCTGCACCTTCCCGGTGCGTTCGCGCTCGCGCTCGCCGTGCAGGCGGCTGCGCGGCTCGTCGAGGGAGTCCTCGATGGAGGCGCGTCGTGACGGGGGCGCTCGTCCGTGCGCGACGGCTCGCGCTCGTCGGGGGCGGTGGTGCGGTCGGCGGGCTGCTGCGCGCCGCGTGCGCGCTGGCGCTTCCCCATGCGGCCGGAGCCCCGGAGTGGAGCGCGATGGCGTTGCTCGCCGTGAATCTGTCGGGTTCCCTTCTCGCGGGAGTCATCCGAGGTGCCATGGAGCGCCGACGGGCGGACGGATGGGACGGCGACGACCTCGATGCGTTGATCGTGGCCGGATTCTGCGGGGGCTTCACGAGCTACTCGGCCTTCGTGGCCGCGGCGACGCCGGAAGGCGCGTGGATCGCGGGCGCCACCATCGTCGGCTGCCCGCTCGCCGCGCTGCTCGGCATGCGTCTTTCGGGCGGCTATCCTGCGCGACCCGCAGGAATCCCGCGTTGAAGATCGCGCTCGCCCAGATCAATGCCACCATCGGCGACATCGCCTCGAACGAGGCGCGGCATGCCGACGCGATCGCACGCGCGGTGCGCGAGGGTGCGCAACTCGTCGTGTTCCCCGAGATGTCGCTGCTCGGCTACCCGCCGCGCGACCTGATCGAGCGGAGCGGCGTGGCCGAGGCGTGCCTCGCCGCGTGCACGCGCCTTGCGGCCGCGGTTCCTTCGTCGATGCTGGCACTCGTCGGACTACCGATCGAAGGGAACGGACGCCCGTTCGCCAATGCGATGGCGCTCCTCCGCGGCGGGCGCATCGAGGGCTTCGCGCGCAAGCAGCTTCTTCCGAGCTACGACGTGTTCGACGAGGACCGGCACTTCACGCCGGGATCCTCGACCACGCTCGTCGAGCATGCCGGCGAGCGCATCGCCGTCCTCCTCTGCGAGGACCTCTGGCAGGCGGGCGATGCCCGCGGCGTCCGGCGCTATGCGGTCGATCCCGTCGCCGATGCGACGGTGCGCGGCGCGACGGTGCTCGCCGTCGCGAGTGCGAGTCCGTTCGTGGCGGGGAAGGATGCGCGTCATGTCGAGCTGCTCGCCGAGCGCGCACGCGTGGCGGGGGCCGTGGTCGCGAGCTGCAACGCCGTGGGCGGGCAGGACGATCTCGTGTTCGACGGCGGTTCGCGCGTGCTCTCCGCCGCCGGCGTCGTGCTCGCGCAGGCCGCGCGCTTCGCAGACGACTTCGTCCTCGCCGCATCCGACGCGATGCCGTCGCAGGACCGTGCGGCGATCGCCATGGACGCGGATGCCGACGCCGAGCGCTTCCGCGCGATCGTGCTCGGTACGCGCGACTACCTCGCGAAGACCGGCCATCGCTCGGTGGTCCTCGGGCTCTCGGGCGGCATCGACTCGGCGCTCGTCGCGGCGATCGCAGCGGCTGCGATCGGCGCGGAGCATGTCACGGGCATCATGATGCCCTCGCGCTACTCCTCGGACGGTTCGGTCGCCGACGCCACCGAGTCCGCGCGCCTCCTCGGCCTCGGGCGGATCGAGACGCTCGGAATCGAGGCACTGCACGCGGCGATCGAATCCACCGCCGCGGGGCGCTTCTCGACCGACGGGCTCGCCGGCGAGAACCTGCAGTCGCGCGCGCGGGGACTGCTCGTGATGCTCGCCTCGAATGCGACGGGTGCGCTCGTGCTCACGACGGGGAACAAGAGCGAGTATGCGACCGGCTACGCGACGCTGTACGGCGACATGAACGGCGGGCTCGCGCCGATCGGCGACCTCTACAAGACCGAGGTCTACGCGATGGCGCGCATGCTCAACGCACGCTTCGCCGACTTCGGCTTCGCGCGGCCGCCGATTCCCGCGGCGAGCATCGAGAAGGCGCCGAGCGCGGAGCTTCGCCCCGATCAGACGGACCAGGATTCCCTTCCTCCCTACGAGGAACTCGACGCGGTGCTGCGCGTGCTCGTCGATCACGACGGTTCGCCGGAGGACGCGGCCGCATCGGCGCGGAGCACGCCCGAGACCGTGCTGCGCATCGCGCGCATGCTCGATCGTGCGCAGTTCAAGCGCGACCAGGCCGCGGTGATCCTGAAGCTGTCGCCGCGCGCGTTCGGTCCGGGGCGGCGCTATCCGATCGTGCAGCGCTGGTCGTGGGGCGCGGGAAGGGACGGGGTGCGCTGATGCCGATCCGGCTGCTGCCGCCCGAACTCGTCAACCAGATCGCCGCAGGCGAGGTCGTCGAACGGCCCGCGAGCGTGGTGAAGGAGCTCGTCGAGAACGCGCTCGACGCGGGCGCGCGCCGCATCCTCGTCGAGATCGAGGGTGGTGGCGTCGAGCTCATCCGCATCAGCGACGACGGCTCGGGCATTCCCGCCGACGAACTGCCGCTCGCGGTGGCGGCGCACGCGACGAGCAAGGTGCGGACGAGCGAGGATCTCGCGGCGATCGGGACCTTCGGGTTCCGCGGCGAGGCGCTCGCCTCGATCGCGAGCGTCTCGCGCTTCCGCCTTGCGTCCTGTCCGAAGGGCGCCGATGCCGGTGCCGAGATCGAGGTCGAGGGCGGAGCCATCCGCGGCCCGCGTCCGGCGCCCGCGCGCCCCGGCACCGTCGTCGAGGTGCGAACGCTCTTCTTCAATGTGCCCGCGCGCCGCAAGTTCCTCAAGAGCGACGGAACCGAGTCGTCGCGCATCGTCGAGGCGATCGAGGCGGTCGCGCTCGCGCATCCGCATGTCGCCTTCGAGCTTCGGTCGAACGGGCGCAAGTTGCTCGACCTCGCGGCGACCGACGAGCCCGCGCGTCGCACGCTCGATGTGCTCGGCAAGGAACTCGAGCCGGAACTCCTCGAGTTCGAGGAGCGCTTCCCCGAACTCGGCGGACTCGTCGTGCGTGGATTCGCGGGGAAACCGTCCATCGCGCGTCCCTCGTCGCGCGCGATCCGCATCCACCTGAACGGGCGCCCGATCGCGGACCGCACCGTGCTTCATGCGGTGCGCGAGGCCTACCGCGGGCTCGTCGATCCGTCGCGCACGCCGACGGTCGCGCTCATCCTCGAGCTCGATCCGCGCGAGGTCGATGTGAATGTCCACCCGCAGAAGAGCGAGGTCCGCTTCCGCTCGCAGGGTGCGATCCACAGTGCCGTGCGGAAGGCCGTCGAGCACACGCTCCGTGCGGCGAACCTCGTCCCGCACTTCACGCCGGACGCGTTCCGGTCGAGCGGGGATCCGACACCCGCGCGCGCGCCGCTCTTCGGAAGTGGCCTCGCATCGGGCGCGGGACGGCCGCACGCAGGCGGCGTCGCGACGGGGGGCTTCGCCCCGACGACCGATTTCACGCGCTTCGCGGGCCTCGCCGGCGAAGCGATCGCGCGCGCGGACTCGATCGGATCCGAGGCGGAGGCACCCGCGGGCGCGCTGGCGTCGGAGGGCGCGCCGCGGCACGACGACGAGGTGCTCGGTGCGGAGTTTCCATACATCCAGCTCCTCGGCGGCTTCATCGTCACCGAGGACGCGGACGGCATCGTGATCGTCGACCAGCACGCGCTTCACGAGCGCGCCATGTTCGCGATGTTCATGGCGCGGCTCGAGCGGGGTGCGCTCGAATCGCAGCGGCTCCTCGTGCCGATCGTGCTCGAACCCGGTGCGCGTGCCGTGGAGCTCCTCGGAGAGATCTCGCCGCTCCTCGCACGGCTCGGGATCGAGGCGCGCGCCTTCGGTCCGCGCTCCGTCGCGGTCGATGCGGTGCCGACACTCCTCCACTCGCGCAACGCCGACGCGGGCGCGTTCATCGCGGAACTCCTCGACAAGGCCGTCGAGTGCGGCTCGCTCGTCTCCCTCGAGTCGGCGCTTCACGAGATCGTCGACATGATGAGCTGCAAGGCCGCGGTGAAGGCGGGGGACTCGCTCGCAGCTCCCGAGATCCGCGACCTGCTCCGCATGCGCGAATCGGTCGAGCGCTCGACCGCCTGTCCGCACGGGCGTCCGACCTCGATCCGCATCGCGCGGCACGAACTCGAGCGCCGATTCGGGCGCACGTGAACTCGTGTGATCTTTCTCGTGTCATCTACCTCGCGTGATCGCGCGTGTTCGCACGCGAGCGCGTGATTTGGACGCGAGCGCGCCTCAGCGCGACTGGTGTGTCCGCACGATGATCTGATGGAACACGGTCTCGCCCGTCTCGAGCATGCGCTCGAGGTACGGCCGGCACACGCCGCAGCAGCTTCCGCAACCGAAGCGCCTCGAGAGTTCATCGAGCCCGAGCGCGTCCGCATCCGCGGCTTCCTTCAGCTCCGCGAAGGTGCGGTCGTAGCACACGCAGCGGTCGATGCGGATCTCGCGGGACATCAGCGCGGATCGTAGGGCGAATCATCCGATGCGAGAAAACCGTTCTCGGGAAATCCGGTCACTCCGTCGAGGAGCGCCTCGGTCGAGTGGGGGCTCTCGTGGCAGGTGCATACCCCGCCCACATGCCCGTCGAGGTAGCAGACATTGGTGCAGCCCTGGTGACGGAATGCCTGCGTGCCGGCGTGGATCGTCTGCAGATCGTTCTCGACCGCGTTGCCCGGCGCGCGCATGAACTTGTTGGCGCCACCGCGCCATCCGCCTTCTCCGAAGAGCGCGGTCGTCGTCGTCCGACGGATCTGCGCGGGAGGAAGTCCGTGCCTTGCGACCTCCCATCCGTCGCGCCATCGCCCGTCGGCCCCGAGTTCGGGAAACCGCCCTTCGGCTCCGATGAAGGTCGTGTTGTAGTTGTAGCCCGTGAAGGGCTCCGCTCCGAAGTTCGATGCGCCGTGGTAGTCGGGACACTGCTGCACCGCCGTCGGCTGCGAGAGGAACGCGGTGAGGATGCCGGGGAGGATCGTGCCGTCCGGGTGATGCTCGAAGTCCCACGCGCGCGTGACGAGTCCCGCGGGACCGACTTCCTGGAGGATCGCCGCCGGGAAGCGGTCGCGGTTCTGGATCGCGTAGCCGGCGGCCGCGACGCCGAGCTGCCGGAGGTTCGACTGGCAGCTCGCGGAGCGCGCGGAACCGCGGGCGATCGAGACCGTGGGCACCACGATGGAGAGGATGACCGTGACGACCGCGAGGACGGCGAGCGCCTCGACGAGCGTGAAGCCACCGCGCATCGGGTTCCGCCGCGACTGCAGCGCGCTCACGGGCGCCCTCCGCTTCCCCACGACGAGAGCAGGATGGCGAGGTCGGGCGAGCCGACGAGTCCATCTCCGTCGAGATCGCGCGCGGCGTCGGTCGAGCCCCACGCCGCGAGGAGGGCGGCGAGGTCGGCAGGGCCAACCGTCCCGTCGCCATCGAAGTCGGGACTCACCGCGTCCGGGGCGACATCGGCGAAGGCATCGATCTCGGGCGAGAGTCCCGCGATCGCTGGTCCGTCGACGCGCACGAACCGGATCGACGCGAGGCCCGTGAACGCGATGTCGATTCCCGCGCCGCCGCCCGAGCCGTCGTAGAGATCGACGAGCGAGGCGAAGTCGACGCCTGCGAGCGTGGCGAACGAGTGCTTCGGATCAACGGGTCGCAGGAAGTCGCTCTCGACGACTCCGGGCACGACGGAGAAGGGCGACGCATCGAGATAGCCGAGGGTCGGGAACATGCCGTCGGCCTCGACGCCGCGCACGGTGAACCAGTCGATGCCGTCGGCGCTGACCGAGATCGTTCCGCCCTCCGACGCGAGGCCTGCCACGACGCCCGCGCCACCGCTCGCGTCGGTGAAGAACGCGTTGCCGAACACGAGCAGGTCGATGCCGAACGGATTGCGCGGGTCGTTCTCGACGGGATGGTCGAACGCGACGACGAGCGAACCGCCGAGGCCGAGCGAGACGATCTCGTTCGGCAGGAAGGCGGGCTGGAACGGCGTGACCGCACCGGGGATCAGGCCTTCGCCCGTGAAGCGTTCGGGCGCGCCGAGAGCCGACGCCGGATTGGAGTAGCCGCTCGCGCCGCCCAAGCCGGGTTGGTAGGAGACGACTTCGGTGGCGAAAGGACTGTCCGCGCGCGCGTGGCCTGCGGGCAGTGCGCTGGTCGGACAGAGGAGAAGCGACGAGAGTGCGACGGACCAGCGCGTCATGCGCATCGGAAGACTCCTCCGGGAGCTCGCGCCCGGGGAAAGGGTGCGCTCCATCCGGGAGCGCGCAGCGGCACCGGAACTCGGTGCCGACGGTGCCAAGGCAGGTCTTCCGACTCCAGGCTGCACGCGCGTTGGCGCGGGCAAGCGGGCAACGCCTTCCCGACGGAATCCGTCAGTGGCTGCCTGCTCCGAGCGTCCGAGAGGCCTCGGAAGCAGGCGATTGCACGCTGGATCAAGCGGTTTGCGGCACCCGTCGGGTCCCCTGAGCTCGATCCGTCCTGTCACGGCGGCGCGACCGCGGCGGATTTTCACCGCCTTCCCTGACTCTCCTGCAGCACGCGGCAGGGGAGCCCCGAAGAGCAATCCTCGGGCGCCTTGGCGGCGGCGAGTATAGGGCGTCCGGCGGTTGACGGGTTCCGCATAAAACCGATACATTGCGCGGCCTGCGCATCGCCCCGGGGCCGGGGCGTCGCGCCGTCGAAGCAATTTCGCTCCCGCTCCATCAGGAGATCTCGATGTCCGTGTCGTTCTCGCCCGTTTCCGTTCTCTCCCGCGCCCGCGTTCCGCTCGCGGCGATCCTCCTCGCCACCGGCGCCGCCGCCCACGGAATGAATGCACCCGCGCAGGACGGATCCGATTCGTCCGAGTCGCAGAAGGATCTGTCGGCGCTCACCAAGGGCTTCGGCGACTTCATCCACTATGTGCTGATCGGGAAGGCCGACCTCGCGCAGGCCGCGGCCGAGTCGGTGCTCGGCGCGTCGGCGTCCGACGGCGATCTCGCCGAGGCCGTCGATGGCGGCGATCTCGGGGAGAGGTTCGACAAGGCCGTCTCCCGCTCGCGCGCCATGAGCGGCGTGTCGGACCTGGCGACCCGGCTTGAGAGCCGCGTCGAGGCCGGACGCAAGGCCCTCGCCCGCGACCAGCAGCGCATCGCCAACGCGATCACGATGCTCGGCGGCACGCTCCGCCAGCAGCGCCTCGGCGAGGAGCGCCTCCTCGCCGCCGGCGAGTACGCGGTGCCGCAGCTTCTCAAGACGCTCGTCGACGCCAAGGATCCGCAGACCGAACTCCTCGCGGCGAAGAATCTCGTCGCGATCCGCCGCCTCGCGGTGACCCCGCTCGGCATCGCGCTCGGATCGCTCGATCCCGCCGCGCAGCGCAAGGTCGTGGGCGTGCTCGCCGAGATCGGCTGGCCGACCGCGATCCCGTTCATCGTCGACCTCGCGTCGCGCCCGTCGACCACCGTCGAGGTGAAGGCGGCATGCGAGTCCGCGTTCGAGCAGCTCGGCG
>JBEAQW010000138.1:0-7943 GCA_041163725.1 Planctomycetota bacterium | reverse complement strand
CAGTTGGCCATCGGCGCGGGAATCGTGCTGTCGCCCGACTCGAAGCGCAGCTCGATCATGCTCGATCCGCGCGGGCTCGCGACGACGAGGCCCTCGTCGAGCATCTGCACGCCCCTCTCGGGGCCGTAGCGCGTGAAGAACCGCTTCACCGCGGCGAACTCCTCGGCCGCCTCGGCGGGACGCTCGGTGCGCGCACGCGCCGTGGGCTCGGCCTGACGCGCGGCGTCGGCGACGGCCTCGAACACGCGCGGGTCGTTCATCAGCACGATCTGCTGCGCGACATACGCCTCGTAGTTGTCCATCGCCGCCGTCTCGGGCATCTCCTCCGCGAGGATCGTGTCGAGCTTCGCGTCGACCTTCATGTAGGTCGTGGCCGCGTACTTGACGGGTGCGACGAGGTAGGCGGCGAGCGACAGCACCACGCCCGCGCCCGCGCCGATCATGAGGCACTGCTTCCACTGGTTCTGCAGCCTGTCCTGCACGATCAGGAACGGATTCGGCGCGGCGGCCTGCGAAGGCGTGGCCGCCGGCTGCGAAAGGGTGGAGAGTGCGGTGTTGTCGTGGTCGTTCATGGTGCGACTCCGTCCGTTCGATCGATCCGTTCCGTTCCCGTCAGTCCGTACAGGCGCACGCCGGTGGAGGACGGGATGGTCCCCGTCGCCCCCCTGCCGGCTTCATCCGCCCCCGCCACCCCGGCCCCGGCTGCGACGGGCCGTCCCTGGAGCGCGCGCAGGCAGTCGGCCGGCACGATCGCAAGCAGTTCGTCCGCGATGCCCTCGACCTCGGCGACAGGCGGCCAGCCGTCGATGACGATCTGGATCTGCCCCACGCCGAGACGCGAGATGTCGAGCAACGCCGCGCGCGAGCGCAGCGCGTTCATGTCGGATGTGAGCGAGTCGCCGCCATCGGCGTCGGGCAGCACGAAGAAGCCGACGACCGAGACCTCGCGGCGCGCGCCGGTCGCATCGGTCGACGAGAAGCGGTAGAGGCTGGCGTCGAAGCGCGCCTCGCCGAAGGAGAGCCGCACGCGGTCATGCCCCTCGGGGCGGGGCTGCCAGCCCGATGCGGGATAGCAGGACGGCGGATGGTGGCCGTGCATGTCGCGGACATCGCCGCAGTGGATGATGCCGAGCGTCGCGCGGCGTCCGGTGCCGAGTTCGGCGAAACGCCGCGAGAGCACGGCGGTCGGCATCAGGATCTCCGCCGCGCCCGCAGGGAGCGGGCAATCGGCGCCGACCCAGTCGTCCGCGACGAAGGGAACCGCGGCCAGCGAACTGCGCACGGCCTGTGCCCGCGCCGCCGCCTGCGCGAGATCGGTGCCTTCCTGCCGCGAGAGCAGGTAGCCCGAGACGGCGAGCGCCGCGAGCGAGGCGATCGGCGCCCATGCGTTGATCCGGTGGATCCGGCGGAGCGTGGCGAGTGATGTCCTCATGCCTGCAGGAACCTCCAGGTGAAGACGGGGAGATCCAGCCAGCGCATGAACCGTACGAGCCCGAGCAGCAGCATGAGCGCGAGCGGAAGCATGAGCCAGCCGGCGATGTCGTGGAACCGGCCCGCGTCCTCGGCCGATGCGTACGCGTACGCGAGCGCGGTCGGGACGAGACGCACGATGTTGCAGACGATCGCGATGAGCGGGCTCGCGATGAAGAGCGCGAGACGAGCATGCGGACGCAGCGGAACGCTGAAGGCGAAGGCGAACACTGTGAGCGCGAGCGCGAACACCATGCGCATGCCGTCGCACGCTTCGCCGACGAAGATCGACCGCCCCTCGATGATGATCGAGTTGCCGGCGCGCTCGGTGACGACGCCGAGGATGTCGAGCACCTCCTGCGTGACGCCGACCGCGAGCGACTGCAGCGGGCCCGCGAGCCACTTGCGGATCTCCGCGGGGATGGGGATCAGGAACAGCAGCGCGAGGAACACGGGAAGGAACCGTCGGACGACCTCGAGTCCCGCCAGCGAGACGAAGCACGCCGAGAACGCGACGATCGCCCCGAGATGGAACACCGCGCGCGTATCGGTCCGTTCACCCCACCATGTGAGGAGCAGCGCGACTCCGATCATCGCCGCGCCCGTCAGGCTCGGACGGCGCGGGACGAACGCAAGCCGCATGCGCCGCAGCCACGCGAGATAGGCCGCGACGAAGGGCACGAGCAGGATGTAGCCGTTGTCGGTGCGACGCGTGGCCTGGAGGTGGATGTCGGTCCACGCGGGCCAGAACGCGATGACCGACGCGGCGACGAGTGCGCCGAGCATCCAGAGATCGTTCGCGCTGAAGCGCAGCGCGCGCCCCGCGGTCCCTTCGGACGCGCCGGCGCGTGCGATCGCGGGTCGGCTCGGGATCGCGCTCATCAGGACGCGCTCCCTTCGGTGGCGAGCCGGGCGTTCGAGCCGAGCGCGCCGAACACCTCGTCGACGACGAGGTAGCCGCGCGGCACATGGGTCCCGGGCGGAATGACGCTTCGCGCGACCACCGCGTCGGCGCACACGCGCGCGCCGGGCAGGAGCACCGAATCGACGACGAGCGCACCGTGCTCGACGACCGCGCCGCGGCAGAGGACGCTGCTTCCCCGCACTTCGGCGCCGGGTTCGACCGTCGCGGTCGGATGCGCTCCCCGCTCCAGGTCGTGAACGCGCGCGACGGCGCCGAGGTAGCTTGCGAGTTCGTCGACGCGGTGGTTCTCGTCCGCGCAGATCCACGCATGAATCCGTCGACCGCTCGCCACGATCGCGGGGAGCAGCTGCTCCTTCAGATCGAAGTAGCCGATGCCGGGGATCAGGCCGATCGCCTCGGCGGAGAGCCAGTACACGCCGTTCGGAGTCCCGTCGAGCGACGCGCCGACGATCGCATCGCAATCGGCCGTCGCTCGCGAGGCGAACTCCGCGAGGCCTTCGGGTGGCGTGGTCGACGCCTCGATCACGATCATGCCGCGGTCCGCGGTCTCCGCCGGGGTCGCAGGGCGCTCCCGCGCGATGTCGCCGATGAGGCCTGCCGCTCCGCGATGCTGCGCGGTGTCGACGCGGACACGCACCGTCGCGGAAGGATGTGCGTCGGACTCGAGGTGCCGATGGAACGATGCGGCCGCCTCGTTCGCGACCGCGATGACGATCTCGCCTCGGAATCCACCGGCGACGAGGGCATCGATCCAGAGCGCGGCAAGGCTCGCGTGACCATCGATCGGAAGCGCCGCGGTCGGAATGCCGAGCGCCGTCGAGACCGAGGGCCCCCGCACGGACGACGGATGGCCGGCCAACAGCACGGCGGTCGTCGCGATGCACGGGTGCAACGACGATGCCGCGCTGGTCGCGGCGCTCGCCGGGACCGTCTGGCCTGTGGGGGTGTGTGGACTCATCCCTTCTCGACCTCTACTCCGGCTCAAAGCCTCCGGAACGCCTCTTCCAGCCTCCGCGGGAGTGGATTCCCCGCCCCGTAGTCATCGACGGCCGGCGACGCGGAGTTGGGCCGAATCCCCTGCTTTCGACGGCGTTTCGGTAGATCTCGCCCCGCGCCCGGCGGGCGCCACGCGCGTGGATCGCCGTGTTCTCGCCCCCGCCCGTTCAGACCGAACCGGTCCGTGCGGCTCCGACGGGCTGCGCGGCGGGAAGCCGTGCCCCGGGTGCGTTCGCGCGTGCCGCCGCCTTCGCGCGATCACGCGCGGTCTCGACCGACATCGCCTCCGACAGGAACGCGCCCATCGCGATCGTGAGCGACCACATCATGATGGTCTGCCCGAAGTAGCTGACCGCAAGGAAGATCGCTGCCTGCACGAAGACCGTGACGCCGACCGCATAGACGGCGAGATGCGCCGGCGAGCGTTGCGGAAGGCGCCTGAGCCAGAAGCCGCACGCGCGCAGCGAGAGCACGATCGCGACGATGAGCGCCAGCATCGCCCAGATCCCACCGCGCACGCCCTCGAGGATGTACTGGTTGGTGACATCCTGCAGGCCCCAGCCCCAGTGCCGCGTCGAGAGCGTGCCCATCAGCCACCACTCGTCGAGGTGCGCGATCGCCTTCTCGATGAGGTGGTAGCGGTGGTAGCCGGTGCTGCCCCCCACGAGATCGATGCGTGCGAGCAGATGCCACACGCCGTGACGCATCACGAAGTGCAGGAGCAGCGCGAGACCGAGGGCCGCCATCCACACCCAGCGCAGGTGCATCCAGAAGGGATAGACCGCGAAGGCGAGGAGGACGAGCATCATCGCGGCGACCGGCGTGCTCGAGGCGGTGCTCGCCACGATCGTCGCCGCCAGGAGGAATCCGCCGAGCGCGGTCGTCCGACCGAACCGCGGTGCGCGCCACGACGCGAGCCAGAACGGAAGCAGCGCGGCGAAGTAGCAGCCTGCGAGGATCGCGTGCGCGAACGCACCCTGGCAGCGGATTCGTCCCTCGCGGACCTCCGTCATCAGCGGAATGCCGCCGAAGACGGAGAGCATGTTCCGTCCCGTCGACTTCTCGATCGCGAACACCGCGGCCACCGGCAGGCAGACGACGAGCGCGCGCGAGGCGAGCCACGAGATGTCCTCGATGGAGCGGATCGCGGCGCGCGCCACGAGGTACATGCCGAGCGTGTCGAAGGCGCTTCCGATCTGCTGGATCAGGATGCCTGCCTGTCCGGTCACGACGGGCATGAACGCGATCTTCGACAGCGTGCCGAGCGCGACGAGGCCGTCGATCCACCCGATGCGGAAGGCGAAGAGCCTGCCGCCGGTCGCGAGCCTGAGCAGCGCGCACATGATGCCGATGCGCAGGAACGCGAAGTCGGCGCCCGCGAGCACGAGGCGCTGCGCACTCGGGATGTAGACGGCGAGGCCGACGAGTACGAGCGGAATCGCGCGGATCGGACCGAACAGCACGAGCAGGCAGGCGATCGCCAATGCGGCCAATCCCACGGGATGCACCGTGTTCTGGTTCACATAGTCGAAGCTGCTGGCAGCGAAGTCCATGGACGGTCGAAGGAGGTTCCGCGAGTCCCGGGGATCGGGGTCCGCTCGGCGCATGCGCGCCACCATCCTGTGATCGACCCGCGGTGGCGGCCGCGTGAGTCGGATCGGGTGCGCGGCCGAAGCTTGTCGCGCCCGTCGCGACCGCACGGCGCCGGCGTGCGAACGGTTCATGCGGCCTGCGCGGATCGTGCAGGCAGGTCCGAGATGACCGAAACGCACGCTCCTCGCGCGATCATCCTCGGCCCCCCCGCGCGGAGAGCCGATGAACGGCACGGCGCATCGCGCAGCCCGCCGCATCCACGCGGACGGCTGCATCCGCTGCGCTGCGTTCGCTTCCTTCGCCCGATCGATCGAAAGCAGAGACCCGAGCAGCCCACCGTGCACGCGTCCAGCCGAACCGACCAGCATGCGCCGACGGGCACGCCCGCAGCGATGCGCCGCCGCACCGAGCCGATGCGCCTGACCACCGTGCATCCGCGTGGCGGGCTGCTCGTCCGCCTCGTGCGCCGCGCGATCACCGAGGCGAGGAACGCGGTGACGCGGCTGCGCGGTGCACGCATCGGTCGCGGCGTGTTCATCGGATGCGCGCCGCAGCTCCACGGCCTCGACGGCATCGAGATCGCACGCGGCGTGAACATCGGCCGTCGCGCGCGCATCGAGTCGCACCGGACGGAACGAGGCCGCGCGACGCTCTCGATCGGCGAGGGAACCTCGATCGGAAACGACTTCCACGCCGGCGCCGCGGTCGAGTTGAGGATCGGACGCCACTGCATGTTCGCATCGGGCGTGACGGTGCTCGACCACGACCACGATTTCGGCGATCCGTCGGATCCCCACCACGCCTTCGATGCGGTCGTCGCGCAGCCGACCATCATCGAGGACGGTGTGTTCCTCGGTGACCATGTGGTCGTCCTCAAGGGCGTGACCATCGGCCGCGGAAGCGTGATCGGCGCGAACTCGGTCGTCACGCGCGATGTGCCGCCGCTCACGATCGCCGCAGGCATGCCCGCGCGCGCGATCCGCACCTGGAATCACACCGCCGCGCGATGGGATCCCGTCGCGCGCGCCGGCACCTCGAGCGAAGCCGGAGTCGCAGCCTGATGCATGTCCTGCTGATCGCCCACTACTTCCCGCCCGACGGCGGCGCCGGAAGCCAGCGCCCCGCCTCGTTCGCACAGCATCTCCCGAAGTCCGGCATGCGGACGACGGTCGTCTGCCGACATGTCGACGATGCGAAGCGCGGCTCCTACGACCCCGCCGACCGCACGCTCGTCGCCCGCACCGGCGCATCGACGGTCCGCCGCGCCGGCCTCGAGGATGGGGAGACCTGGACGGACGCCCTGCTCCGCGAGGCGCGCGCCGCCGTGCGCAGCGACCGACCGGATGTCGTGCTCGTGACGCTGAGTCCCTTCGAGCACGCGCGCGTCGGCTTCGCGCTGCGCGAGGAGTTCGGCATTCCCGTCGTGCTCGACCTGCGCGACCCGTGGGCGCTCGACGGCTGGCATACCTACCGCCATCACTTCGCGTGGTGCAGGGCGCGCGACGCCATGCGCGATGCGCTCGAGTCGGCTGACGGCGTGGTGATGAATGTCCCCGGTGCGCGCACCGCGGCCCAAGCGCTCGCGCCGCGCGCGGGCATGCATCCGTACGGCGTCGTGACGAACGGCTGGGAGCACGGCGATTTCACCGATCTCGCGCCGGTCCCCACGGGCGAACGGTTCCTGATCCGCTTCGCAGGCACCTTCGTCTGTCGGTTCATGCGCGATCGCTCCCTGCTGCGGCGCATGCGCGCGAGGTTCCGCGGGCGGGGAGAGACGATCGACGAACGCGGTCGCTCGCCGCTCTTCCTGCTCGAGGCGATCCGCCGACTGCGCGAGGAAGGCCAGATCGGACACGACTTCAGGCTCGAGGTCGCGGGAGCACGCGAGGCGGAGACTGTTCAGATCGTCGAGGAGAGCGGCTGCGGCGACGCCGTCGAGCTGCTCGGCTACCTGCCGCACGACCGGAGCGCACGCTTCATCGCGGGCGCGCACGCGCTCTTCCTTCCGATGCACGGGCTTCCCGCGGGCGCACGCGCGCGCATGGTTCCGGGAAAGCTCTACGAGTACTTCGGCACGGGCCGACCCATCCTCGGCCTCTGTCCCGAGGGTGATGCGCGCGACTGGATCGCGCGCGACGAACGCTCGCGCGTCGCCGACCCGCTCGATCCCGACTCGATCGCGCAGTCGCTGCGCGAACTCCACGCGCTCTGGCGGAGCGGTGCGCTCGAGCGTTCCGTCCGTGCCCCCTGGGTCGAGGAGTTCAGCCGTGCGACGCAGGCCGCGCGGTTGGCCGAGTATCTGGGATCGGTCGTCGAAGGCTCCGCGGCGCGGCCACGCATGCAGCGCGGAGACGCATCCGCGAACCGACGCGACGCGGCGTAGGTCCGTCGCTCGAACGCGCTCAGCGACCCGTGAATCCGACCAGCCGATCGAGCGCCGCGAGGAGACCGAGCGCACTGCGATCGAACACGCGCTGTCGGCCAGCCGATCGGTCGGCGACGCGCGCGAGGTTCGCGAGCGGCCTCGGCAGATCCGCCACGAATCGCGACCACGCGAGCCGCGAACGCACGGTCCGCACCGGCGCACGCATCCATCGCGGCAACATCGCATGCTCACCCGTCGCGAAGGGAACGCCCGTGCGGTCGATCCGCGCGAGCACCGTCTCGCGCCAGTCGGTCGCGCGCGCCTCGTCCATCGGTATCGCCGCGACCGCCCGGCAGAGCCGCTCGTCGTAGAGCGGCGTGGCGACGCGATCGTGCGGCAGCAGTCCGTAGGCCGACGCGGAGATCCCGCGGCGCGTCCAGTGGAGCAGGCTGTACATCCCGAGCGGATTCGGCGTGTTCGCGAGCGACGCGAGCACCGACTCGAACTCGGCGAGCACGGCCTCGCGCGGGGCGATCGGGAAACCCTCCGCGGCGGCCGCCGCAAGGAACGCCTCCGACGCGTACGCACCATGCG
>JBEAQW010000137.1:0-6345 GCA_041163725.1 Planctomycetota bacterium | reverse complement strand
ATCCTGCATAATCGACGCCTTGCCGCGGTGACCATTCCCTCGCATCCGACGATGCGCGGAAAGGGCCCGATGGAGCCACCATGCACGCAGTTCGACTCCTCCTCGATTCCGTCCTCGACTACGCGGGGCTCTTTCCGCCCGCGAAGCTCGAGATGCAGCCCACCGTCACCAACTTCGACCGGTACCGGAAGGGGCCCGACCGCTGGATGCTCGCGCGGCTGATCGTGCCCGTCACGCGGTTTCCCGAGTTCGTCGACAAGGCCGATCCGCTCCTGCCGAAGACCGCGGACGCCGAGGGCGACGACCCGTGGCCGCTCTCGGTGCTCGTCGCGTCCGCGTCGGACCGGCAGATCGTGTCCGACCTCGAGCGCATCGAGCGCTTCAACTCCCGTATGGAGGATCGCGAGTTCAGCCGCGCCCACGGCCGCGCGCTCATCGACACGATCGAGACCAAGGCGAGCACGCCGCACGAGATCGACCGCGCGCTCGAGTATGTGCCCGACGACATCTTCGCCTACTTCGAGATTCCCGCCGATGTCGATCCACGCGGCCTCATCGCGACGATGGCCTCGCTCGACGCCGGCGCGAAGCTCCGCACCGGAGGCCTGACCCCCGACGCGCATCCGACGCCTGGGCAGGTCGCGCGCTTCCTCAAGGTCTGCCGCGCCGCCGAGGTGCCGTTCAAGGCGACCGCGGGACTCCATCATCCGTGCCGCCACCTCGCCACCGATGTCGGCTGCATGCAGTTCGGCTTTCTCAATGTGTTCGTCGCGGGCTGCATGCTCTGGAACGACGATTCGATGGGCGAGAAGGAACTCGAGGAGATCCTCGTCGAGGAGCGCGCCCAGGCGTTCGAGTTCGGGCCGACCGGCCTCGCGTGGCGCAACCGCTTCCTCAAGTTCGACGAGATCGCGGCGGCGCGCGAGCGCTTCGCGCACAGTTTCGGATCCTGCTCGTTCGAGGAACCGCTCGCCGACCTGCGGGCGCTCGGCCTGCTTCCCGCCGCCGAGGAGGTGGCCTCGTGAGCGTGAATGTCCTCACCGATCCGAATGATCCGGCGCTGCGCTCCTGGGTCGAGTCGGCGAACGATCCCTCCGGCGACTTCCCCATCCAGAACCTTCCGTACGGCACGCTCGACGGAGGCGTCGCGGTGCGCATCGGCAGCAAGGCGATCTGCCTGCGGGACATCCTCGACGCGGGCCTCTTCGTGAAGGCGCTCGCCTCCGACGAGGGATTCCAGATGGCGGTCGAGATGGCCTGGCTCAACGGCATCGCCGAAATGGAGCCCGCTCAGCAGTCGATGCTGCGTCGCAATCTCGCGTACATGCTCGCCGAGGGTTCGCCCGCGCGCGCGAAGCTCGAGCGCCTTCTGCGCGACGCCGACACGCCCGTCGACGAGCCGCCGTTCGTCGTAGGCGACTACACCGACTTCTACGCGTCGCTCCACCATGCGACGAACGTCGGCTCGATGTTCCGCCCGACGAATCCTCTGCTTCCCAACTGGAAGCATGTGCCGATCGGATACCACGGCCGCGCGAGCTCGATCGTTCCGAACGGAACGCCGGTCGTCCGTCCGCACGGCCAGACGGTCTCGAGCGATGACGGTCCGCCGGCGTTCGGTCCGTCGAAGCTGATGGACTATGAACTCGAGGTCGGCTTCTTCGTCGGGGTCGGGAACGAACTCGGTGAGACCGTCCCGGTCGCCGATGCCTGGCGTCGCATCTTCGGCTTCTGCCTCGTGAACGACTGGTCCGCGCGCGACATCCAGAAGTGGGAGTACCAGCCGCTCGGGCCTTTCCTCGCGAAGAACTTCGCGACCACCGTGTCCCCGTGGGTCGTGCTTCGCGAGGCGCTCGAGCCGTTCCGCGTGCCGGGACCTCCGCGCGGTGCGGACGATCCGAAGCCGCTCGCCTATCTCGACGATCCCGAGGGCGCGAATGTCGACATCACGCTCGAGGTGCTGATCTCGAGCGCCGCGATGCGCGAGCAGGGGATGCCTGCGACGCTCGTCTCGAAGGGCTCGTTCCGCGACATGTTCTGGACGCCTGCGCAGATGCTCGCGCATCACGCGTCGAACGGCTGCAACATGCAGATCGGCGACCTGCTCGCATCGGGGACGGTGTCGGGCACGACGAAGGATTCGCGCGGCTGCCTACTCGAGCGGACCTGGCGAGGGAGCGAGCCGATCACGCTCGGAGACGGAACGGAGCGGAAGTTCCTCCAGGACGGCGATGAGGTCGTCATGCGCGGCTACTGCGAGAAGCCCGGGTATCCCCGCATCGGTTTCGGCGAGTGCCGTGGCATCGTGATGCCCGCGCGCGCGTAGCCGGCGCGCAAGCGCGTCGCGCGCGTTCGCCCTGATCTCACTTCGCACGCGCGGCGAGCGCGTTCCAGTCGATGTCGACCTTGTCGCCGAGCTTCGGCTCGATGCGCTTCACGGATCCGGCCGGCAGTTCGATCACGAACTGCGCGCGGCGGTTCGATCCGTAGCGCTTGAGCGTGCGCTCGTACGCCGCCTGCGACTGGCTCTTCCGCCGCAGCGGCTCGCGCTTCGCCTCGTGGACGGCCGTGATCCGGCCGTCCTTGTCGACGAACACCATGTCCATGTCGATGAGGCAGTCCTTCATCCAGAAGGAGAGGAGCGATGCGTCGGTGTAGACGAACACCATCGCGGTCGCCGGCGGGAACTCGCTCCGCGCTCCCATGCCGGTCGAGCGCGAGGTCTCGTCGAGGCAGAGCTCGCACTCCCACTCCTCGCCGAAGAAGCGGAGCTTCTGGCGGGGGAGGTCCCTCTGCGGCTCGCAGTGGAGCACATCGTCGGCGGTTGGGACCGTCGCGGCGGGAGTCGTCTTGTCGGGAGTCGTCGTGTCGGGCGTCGTAGTCGGGGGATTCGTCGTGGGCGCTGCCGGCGGATCATCCGCGGCTGCATGCGCGTGGCCATGGCCGAGGCCGGCGCAGATGCAGGCGCAGAGCAGAGTCCGGGGAATGAGTCGGGTGATCGCCTGCATGCATCTCGCTCGAAATCGGACTCGTGGTTCAATCCCAGGTGTTCGCGGCCTTGCTCCGACGCGCCGACGACGCGGTCGCGGGCGTGGGCGCGGACTTGACCTTCTTGCCCTTCGCGCCGGCCTTCGACTTGGAAGCGGTCTTGCCGTTCGCGTGGCCGTTCGCATGGCCATTCGTGTGGCCGTTCGCGGCGGCCTCGGCCGGCTCCCAGCCGCTTTCCCACGAGCGCGGGTAGGCGAGGTCGTCGAGATCGAGCGCGGCCTTGGTCGGGTAGAGCGGTGCGAATGTGTCGCACATCACCGCGAGTTCGTTGGTGTGCGTCGCGCCGATCGTCGCCTCGGGCGTTCCCGGGTGCGGTCCATGCGGAATGCCCTGCGGATGCAGTGAAAGCGAGCCGACCTCGATGCCCTTGCGCGCCTTGTAGTTGCCCTCGACGTAGTAGAGCACCTCGTCCGAATCGAGGTTCGAGTGGTTGTACGGCACCACGATCGCCTGCGGATGGAAGTCGAGCGGTCGCGGGCAGAACGAGCAGATGACGAAGTTGTGCGCCTCGAAGGTCTGGTGCGTCGGCGGCGGCATGTGGTGCTTGCCGACGATCGGGCTGAAGTCGTCGATGTTGAAGCAGTACGGGTAGTAGCAGCCGTCCCAGCCGACGATATCGAGCGGGTGGTAGCTGTACTCGTAGGAGTGCACCAGGTCGCGGCTCTTGATGCGCACCTCGAACTTGCCCTTCTTGTCGAAGGTCATGGGCATCTCGGGCAGCCGGAGGTCGCGCTCGCAGTAGGGCGCGTGCTCGAGGAACTGCGCGGTCTTCTTCGACATGTAGCGCGGAGGCGGCAGGATGTGCGAGCCGTTCACGCTCTCCATGAGCAGCATGCGCGGCTCGGGCTCGCCGTCCTTCGTCTCGTCGAACTCGAAGCGGTAGATCGTGCCCTTCGGGATCACGATGTAGTCCTTCGGGCCGAACTTGAGCGCGCCGAACATGGTGAAGACGGTGCCCGATCCGAAGTGGATGAAGAAGCACTCGTCCGCCATCGCGTTCTTGAAGTGGTACTTCATCGGCTCGGCGGGAACGCACACGCTGATCTCGACATCGCTGTTGCCGAAGAGGACGACGCGGCCCGTCACGGGGTCGCCCTTGGGCGGGAGCGGCATGCTCTTCACATGGCGCATGCGCATGGTGTCGCGCTCGACATACTCCACCTTGGTCGAGTAGAGCGGCTTCCATCCGATCACCTGGGTCGGCGGATTGATGTGGTAGAGGGTCGAGGTCGGGCCGACGAAGCCTTCGGTGCCGAAGACCTCCTCCGCGTACAGCTTGCCGTCGGGGCGACGGAACTGGATGTGACGCTTGGAGGGGAGCTTGCCGAGCTTGGTGTAGTAGGGCATGGGCGGGATCCTGAGGGGATGAGTGTACCCCGCAGGGCGGCTCATTTCACCGCGCATCCATGCGCTGCGGTCAATGCGTTTCAGGGGCCGTGAACTCGGCCTCGCGGATCGTGGCGCGGTCGGTGTCGTCGATGATGTGCGAGCGCTCGTTGGCCCAGGCCACCATCTGCACCGCGATCAGGCGCACCTCCGGCTGCGTGAAGTCACCCGGATGGCCGAGCGTCGTGACCGCGATGCGCTGCAGCCGCGGAACGACGGACGAACGCTCGAAGACCTGCGGCGGGCGCTCGCGAACCCAGACGAGCGGCTGCCGCTGCGGTGCGTCCCTGCGCTCGCTCTCGACCGTCTCGCCCCAGAGCAGCACGCGGCAGTCGGCGGGCAACGGCTCGACATGGTAGAGCCAGCTCGGGACGACGATCCCCTCGGCGGGAATCTCTACGCCCGCGAGCACCGGATGCCTCGCTGCCTCGTCGTCGGGTGGCAGCACGCGCGTGCGCGACGAGTGGCCGTGGTGGAAGCGCCACGGCGTGCCCAGGAAGCGCTCGCCGAAGCCCGCGTTCAGCGCCGCGTGCGGCGAGTCGTCGGGGTAGGCGAAGGCATGCGTCGCGGTGCGGAATGCGACGAGGGGCACGCCGTGCTCGAGCGGGTCGAGCATCGCCCTGCGGTCCTTCTCGCGCAGCGCGTTGAAGCGCATGAAGACGACCTCGCCGCCCGTGCCGAGCGCGGCGGTGTCGCTGATCGCGGTCTTTGAGGCGACATCACGCTTCGTCGGGTCCTCGGGGTCTGCCGCAAGGTGAAGCGTCGTGCGTGCGACGCCCGTCTTCTCGACAAGCGATGCGAGGAACGGCATCGTGATCTCGCTTCGGTACTCGTCGTCGGCCGCGATGAACGAGACCCAGTGGTCGGGCGTCTGCCAGCCGTTTGGGAACGCGGGCGCCAGTGTGGTTGCGGTGCCGTTCGCGAAGAGCCGCGCGCGGTCGCCGGCCTTCGGCAGGCCGTTCGGTCCGCGGAAGGGCCCGCGCGCGCCGCGGCTGCCGACCGTGCCGGGCGCGAGTTCATGCACCTTCGAGACGACGGTGGTCTCGTCGCCCTTCGCAAGCCCCTCGCCGTGCGCGATGTGTTCGATGCGGACGCGGTGCCACACGCTCGTCTCCAGCGGGCCGGGGCCAGGTTTCTCCTCGATCGAGAGCACCGTCACCTCGAGCTCGAAGCGTGATTGGCGCAGTTCCCACATGGGCATGTCGGGAACCTCCGCCGTGGTCGACGGCGCGACGAGCGATGCGCACACGGTCGCGAAGGCAGCAAGCAGGCGGAGCGGCATTCGGCGATTCGGCATGTCGGGTAGATTCCTCGCGCCACCATGGAATCGCAAGCGCCCGTCACCGAAATCGCCGTGCTCCGCGAGGAGCCATCGTGGCTGGTTGTCGCGAAGCCCGCGGGCCTGCACAGCGTGGCGCAGCGCGATGGCGCCGCTGCCAGCGTGGAGGCGTGGCTCCGGCTCCACAGGCCCGATCTCGCGGGGCTCGAGGAGTGCGGCATCGCGCATCGCCTCGACCTCGAAACGAGCGGATGCCTCGTGGTCGCGAAGGACGAGGCCACGCGCGCTCGGCTGCGCGATGCCTTCAGTGGACGCGGTGGCGATGTTCGCAAGTCGTACCTCGCGCTCGTCGCCGCGCGAGGAGTGCGGGTCGGCGAGCACGGGGCGTTCACGCTCTCGTTCACGAGCCGGCACAAGGGCAGCGCGAAGGTGACCGTCCGACCGAAGGGGGAGCCCGTCTCGATCGGGCGCTGCCGATGGATGGTGCGCTCCACCGATGGCGGCAGGGCGCTCCTCGAGGTCGAGCTCATCGGTCCGGGGCGACGGCACCAGATCCGGGCGGGACTCGCGTTCCTCGGTCATCCGCTCGCGGGGGATGCGCTCTACGGAGGCGCGGCGGCGCAAGGACTTGG
>JBEAQW010000136.1:0-21810 GCA_041163725.1 Planctomycetota bacterium | reverse complement strand
AAAAATGCACCGAGGGAGGCGCGGTGCGCCTCCCTCGGGCCAACTTGCGCGGGGGGCCGATCACCCCCTGACGCAATGTCCGTCCCGGCTCGCGTGGATGGATCCGCGCGGGCCGGTTGATCGCGGGTCCGCGATCGGTCGCTCAGCGGCCGCCCATCGATGCGGGCAGCGACTTGGTGCCGATGAGGACATGCAGCGACTCGTTGCCGGTGTCGGAGAGCACGGCGCCTTCGTACGAGTCGTGCTCGAGCAGGTACGAGTGGCCGTGAGCGAGCGGCTTGCGTGCCGCCCACGAGCCGGCGAATGCGTCGCCAACGAGCGCACGGGCACGCTGGATCGAATCGGATCCGCCTTCGGCCTGCGAGTCCTTGTTCGCGCTCTTGTGCGAGTCCTTGAGCGAGTCCTCGTTCGAGCCCTTGTTGGCGTTCGAACGCGTCGCGGTGTACGCCCAGGTCAGCGACGCCGAGTCGCGCAGGTCGCCGTACACCGTGCGGAACCACTCGGGGTTCGCGAAGATGTCGCCTGCGAGGAACTCGCCGTTCAGGAACACCAGCATGCCGTTCGCGCCGACGGCGCGCTCGTCGGCGACGGTGAAGTCGGGCGACGCGGGCGGTGCGGTGCGCTCGGGCTCGGGCTTGGGCTGGGGCTTGGGCTCGGGATCGGAGCCGGGGCCACGCCCCTCGGTCGCGTTGCGATCCCTGATGCGCTCGGCGTACTCGCGCTCGGCCTGGCCGAGCAGTTCGCGGAGTTCGTCGAAGCTGTCACGCATCGACGCCTCGCTGATGCCGCGGTCGAGCAGGAGCGATTCCGCGATGCGACGGTAGCGTTCGAGCTGCTGGAGCCCCATGTCTCTCATCGGCAATTCCACCGGCGGGCCCGCCACGCCGTCCATCCAGGTGAGCAAACGCCCGCGGCGAGGCTGCGGGGTATGCACGCTCCGCGACGATGCGGGCGTCGACCGGAACCCGCGCGACTTGAGCTGCGCCGCCGAGCTGAGCAGGTCGCCGCTCCCGCTCGGCACGGCCATGGATCGGGCGAACGTATCGATCCCGCTCCACACGGCCGACTGATTGGCACTCGCCTCACCCGACTGGCGTCGCGACTGGTGGACCTGTCGCATCTTCATCATGCGAAGGAAGGTCGGCTCGACGCCGCCGTGGCTGAATCGCGATCGCGGCGCGCCGCGCCAGCGGCCCTGCTCGACGCAGGTCACGGGAATCGGCGCACTCCTGCCGGCGGCGACGAGCATGTCGGCGTTGATGCCGCGGTTCTGCTTGCCACCCTTGACGAGCTGCCCCGCGATGAGAAGCACATCGTGCGCCGTCTTGTTCGTCGCGAGCAGGAATCCCACGGAGCCCGAGTCCGAGGACTCGCGGATCGAGAATCCGCCGTTCTCGTCGTCGGCCGCGAGCGTCGGATCGCCGAAGAGCCGCGTGTTCGAACCCGACGCGGCGCGGCCAGTCGCCTCGTCGGTGCCGGTACCCGGATAGGTGAACACGAACTCGAGTCCGGGTGCGGGCTCGGCGACGCTCCAGCGCCCGCCGTTCGTGTCGGGATTCAGCGAGGCGAGTGCCGGCTTCGCTTCGGGATTCGGTGCGGCTTCGGTTGGTGCGGCGGTCGTGCTCATGGTCTCGGCTCTCCCTGCGTGGTGGATGACGGCGCTCACCGGGTGGTGGAGGGAACCCACGCAATCGCCTGCCGCTGGTGCGGTGGCCATCGCGTGAGATCCAATCGCCCGACCTCGATGAGGTGAAGTACCGGCGTGGCGCAGACGGTGCGTTGCCGGGAGGGGCCGCGGTCAGCGGTCCGACAGGCAGCAAACGGATCCGGGCTGCGGTTCCACAGGCGATCGACGGGATTGGCGGAAGATTGACGCTGGACGGGAGGAACGAAGCGGTTGCAAGTTCATTGATAACAAACGCTTGCGTCGAATATCTTCCGGAGGCCCCGAAGCCCTGTGCGGCCGGAAAACCGTCCCCCGGCCCGACTGGCGTGGCACAAAGCGGCGAAACTCGGAACAGAGCATTGGGGGCGCACCGAGGGGGGATGTACCTTCGCTCCATGCTGATCCAGTCGCTTGTCCTCTCCTCGCTCGCGGTTGCCTCGCTTCTGACCGCGCCGCCTGCGAAGCCCCTGATCCAGCCCACGCCCCTCCGCGCGATGCCCGCGCTGCCGTCGGCGTGGGTCACGCCGGTCGGCGCCGGCTTCCGCTTCGCCGAGGGGCTCCACGCCGCCATCGCTGCGCACGATGTCCGCGACGCGGTGATCGTCGTGCCGATCGAGGGTGTCGGTGAGAAGCGACTGCGCCTACGGCGCTTCAACGGCGTCGCGCTCGATGCGCGCGTCGAGGTGGGTGCGACGAAGCGTGCGGAGCGTGCGGAACTCTCGGCGGCCCTGCACGGCGTCGCGCACTTCGAGGGCACCGTCGACGGGTCCGAGACGGGGTCGTGCTACATCGCGTTCGGCGCGACGGGCGCCGCGGGTTGGATCGATCTCGGCGACGAGGGTTCGTTCGCGCTGCGGCGCGTGTCGAGCGACGCGCCGGGCCTGTGCGCGGGCGAGGTCGAGTTCGTGCGCTCCGCGGGTACTTCGGCCCCCGATGTGCCGACCTGTGGTGGCGTGCACGAGGAGCACGAACATGGCGATGGCGGGATCGCGGGATTCGGCGATGTGCCGCCCGGGGTGCGCAAGGTGGTGGAGATCGCGGTCGATTCCGACTTCGACTACTACCGCATCTTCGGCGACGAGACCGCGGCGACCGAGTACATCGGCACGCTCGTCGGGGCGATCGCGGCGATCTACCGCCGCGACTGCGACGCGACCTTCGTCACGGCCTACCTGAGGCTCCAGACCGACGAGGCGGATCTCTTCAACGAGAGCGACCCGCTGGTTCCCTTCCGCCAGTACTGGGATGCGAACGGCGCGGACATCGACCGCGACCTGTTCACGCTGATCACCGGCCGCCGCAACCTGCCGTACGGAGGCGTCGCCTATCTGAACGCGGCGTGCGCGTCGTTCGGGTACTCGGTGAACGGCTACATCAACGGACGCTTCGTCGATCCCATCGTGACCAATCCGGGCAACTGGGACATCAATGTCGCGGCGCACGAGTGGGGCCACAACTGCGGCACGCGCCACACGCACGACTACGGCATCGACGGGTGTGCGTCGGGCGTCGTGCAGCGCGGCACGATCATGAGCTACTGCCATGTGGTGCAGGGCGCGAGTTCGAACATCGACCTGCGCTTCCACCGCGGGACGGGCGAGGCGATCGAGGCGTTCATCGCGACGGCGCCGTGCCTCGCGAGCGACTGCAACGACAACGGCATCGCGGACGCCGACGAGATCGCCGCCGACGGTGGTCTTGATGTGAACGGCGACGGCGTGCTCGATGCGTGCCAGGATTGCAACGGAAATGGCCAGCCCGATCCGGTCGAGATCCTGCTCGGCGCGGAGGAGGACGCGGACGGCGACCTGCTGCCCGACTCCTGCGAGCGCGACTGCGATGGCGATGGAACGCCCGATTCGCTCGAGATCGCGCTCGACCCGTCGCTCGATGTCGACGGGAACCGCGAGCTCGATGCATGCCAGGTCGACTGCGACGGCGACGGAGTGGCCGATGCCGCCGAGATCATCGGCGACATGGGGCTCGATCGCTCCCGCGACGGACGCATCGACGCGTGCGAGGACTGCGATGGCGACGGTGTTCCCGACTTCATCGAACTCGCAGGTTCGCGTTCGCGCTGGGTTGCGAGCGCGGGCGATACGGTGCTGCGCGAGCTTGATCCGCGCTCGGGCGTCGTGCGGCGCGAGGTGGCGTGCGGCCAGTTCGCGATCAACGATCTCGCGATCGGAGCCGACGGGCGGCTCTACGCCGCGACGGGCGACCGGGTGTTCGCACTCGACCGCGTGAACGACGCGGCCGCGTCGGGGTGGTCGGTCGTGCTCGGCGGCGAGGCGCGGTCCATCGCGGTGGGACCCGGGGGCGCGCTCTTCGTCCTGCTCGCGGACGGGACCGTGCATCGGCTCGCGGCGGACGGGTCGATCGATTCGACAGTCGTGTCGGGTGGGCCTCCTGCGGGGATCGCGTTCGACATGGTGTTCCGCACGGTCCCCGGTGGCGGAACCGACATCCTGGTGTCGTACACGGCGGGCGTCATCCGACGGATCGACCTCGCGAACGGAGCGGGCAGCGTGTTCGCCGATCGCAGCGCGGACCTGCCCGAGTACCGAGGGCTCTACGCGATGGCGGATGGCTCGGTGCTCGTGGCAAGCGCCACGCTCGCGGCGATCGTGCGCTTCGACGCGACGGGGGCGTACCTGGGCGAGTGGGATGTCGAGAACGGCGCCATGCTCGGCGAGCCGCACTCGATCTGCGATGCGGGCGATGGGCGGGCGGTGCTCGCGACGAGCGCGTCGAGTTCCTCGACGGTCAACGGCTACAACCTCGCGACGGGGTACACGGAGCGCACCTACCGGGTGTATCCGGCCGATGCGCCCGCCGCGACCGCGATCGTGATCGCGCCGCCGAGCGCGACGGATGCCGACGGCGACCTGATTCCCGACGAGTGCCAGGGGACCCCGAATCCGGCGGACCTGAACGGCGACGGAGCGGTCGACGCGGCGGATCTCGCGGCGCTCCTCAATGCGTGGGGCGCGTGCGCGGGTTGCGCGGCCGACCTCGACGGCGACGGTTCGGTCGGTGCGTCGGACCTCGCGGTGCTGCTGAACGCGTGGGGTTGAGCCTCGCGCGGTGTCCAACGCGCGGTTTCGCTCCGAGGTCGCTCCGCGATATCGGTAGACTCCGCGTCCGATGACGCTGCGGCGGCAGACGACGAGTGCGGCCTTCTGGCAGATCCTGGCGCGCGGTGCCGACCGCGGGCTGAGGTTTCTCGCGAGCCTCGTGCTCACGCGGCTGCTCACGCCCGATGACTTCGGCCAGCTCGCGGCGACGATGATGGTCGCGGGCGTCGTCGAGGCGCTCTCGTACATCGGGGTCGATCAGGCGGTCGTCCAGTCGGATCGGGCGGAGGATCCGCGGTTCCTCGGCGCGGTCATGCGCGCGATGATCGTGCGCGGGCTGATCGTCGCGGGCGTGACCGCGGCACTCGCTCCGGGCGCGGCGTGGTACTTCGAGGATGCCGGGCTGACGACGATGGTGCTGATCGTGGCGGCGATGCCGCTCTGCCTCGGGCTCGAGAACCCGTGGATGTATGTCGAGCGCAAGCAGCTGCGATTCCGCACGATCTCGATCGCGGCGGTCGCGGGCGCGCTGGCGCAGGTGGCGGTTTCGGTCGGCGGCGCGTATGCGGGCCTCGGCGCGCCTGCGCTCGCGCTCGGTTTCGTCGCTTCGGCGGCGACGGCGACGGCGACGGGCTGGCTGCTCGTCCCCAAGCGCGTCGCGTTCGCGCGGGATGCGGAGGCGGCCACGGAACTCGGACGATTCGCCAAGCGCGCCGCGGGCGTGCCGTTCCTCATCATGCTGTCGAACAGCGCACCGTCGATCGTGCTCGGACGCATCGCCGGTCTCGAGGTGCTCGGCATCTACACGCTCGCGCAGCGGCTGTGCTCGCTGCCGAGCGAGATCGCGCTGCCGATCTTCGGCACGGTGCTCACGCCTGCGTATGCGGGCATCCGCGACGACACCGCGCGCGTGCAGCGGATCTGGCTCAAGACGCTTGCAGGGATCACCGTCATCGTGGCGCCCGTCGTGGCCGCGCTCGTCGTGCTCGACGAACGCCTGCCGCGCGTGCTCTACGGATCGAAGTACGCGGGTGCGGCAGGCCTGGTGTCGCTGATCGCGGTGGCCGCGCTTGCGTCGAGCCTGACCTCGTGCTGCGGGCCGATGTTCTGGGGGCTCGGGCGCCCCGAACTCGACCGGCGGTCGCTCCTGATCCGCGTGGTCCTGATCGGCGCGCTCGCGCCATTCGCGGCGATGCAGGGCGGTGCGACGATGTTCGCGGGAAGCATCGCGGTCGCGCTGGGCGCGGGCTTCGTGTACTCGCTCCACGCGGCCCGGCGGCTCGTCGGTGCACGACGGCGGCAGGTGCTGCGGGCGATGCTGCCGGGCGCCTTCGTGGGCGGTGCGTCGCTCGCGGCATGCGTGCTCGTGCAGCGCGGCGCCGAGCGCTTCGCGCTTTCGGAACCGGTCGAGGTGTTCGCCACGCTCGCCCTCGCGGCGCTTGCGATGGCGGTCGGCGGCTATCTCCTCAAGCGCGGGGCGATCGGATGAGTGCGACGGCCGACGACCGGTTCGAGCGGCGGCTCTGGTTCGTGGTTGCGGCGCTCGTCGCGGGTGCGTTCGCCGCGCACTTCCTCGCCGACGAAGGCGTCGCGCGCGCGGCGCGTGCGGCGGCGCTGCAGGAGTCCGCACCGCTCCAGTGGTCGACGGAGCTCGGCGAAGGCGGGTGGTGGCTGATTCCGGCGGGCGTGGTGTTCGCGATCGCCGCGATCCGGAAGCGGCACAATCTCGCGCGCTGGGCGTTCGCGATGATCGCGGCCGTCGGCGGCAGCGGCATCCTCGTGAACCTCCTGAAGATGGCGATCGGAAAGTCGCGCCCTCGGCTCCTCTTCGAGGAGGGAAGGCTCGACTTCTCGCCGTTCTCCTACGGACATGCCGTGAACGGCTTCCCGAGCGGCCACGCGACGACCTGCGCGGCGGCGGCGGTGATCCTCTGCCTCGCGCTCCCGCGCTGGCGCTGGCTGTTCCTCCCCGCGGGCTTCCTGCTCGCGATGACCCGCGTGGCGATCCAGGCGCACTATCTCAGCGATGTGTGCGCCGGCTTCGCGCTCGGCGCGGCCTGCGCGCTCCTCACGCTGCGCGCGTGGCGCGCGAGGTGGCCGGAGAGCGTGCCGAAGCCGGCGTGACGCGACCCGCCCGCTAGTTCATGCGCTTGCCGCACTCGCCCGGCTCGAAGAAGTGCGCGTGGGTCGCTTCGAAGGTGAAGCCCACGGCGTCGCCTTCGCGGACATGCGCGGCGAGATCGGCGTCGAGGCGCGCGATCACGCGGCCCCACACGCTGTCGAGCGCGATGTCGGTCCGGTCGCCGAGGCGCTCGACCGCGGCGACGGTCGCGGCCACCGAGCCCGTGCTGTTCGGCGCGGTGAGCCGCACGCGGTCGGGGCGGAATCCCGCTGCGCAGGGGCACGCGCCGATCGACGGGGCGACGGGGAGCCCCACGCCGTTCGCGGTGAAGACGCCGGCTTCCGCGCGGCCGTCGACGATGTTCATCGGAGGCGTTCCGATGAAGCCCGCGACGAAGCGGTTCGCGGGCCGCTCGTAGCACTCCTGCGCGCTCGCGTTCTGCTGCACGCGTCCCTTGTGCATGACGACGAGCCGATCGGCGAGCGTCATCGCCTCCTCCTGATCGTGGGTCACGTACACGATCGTCGCGGCGAGCCGGCGGTGCAGCATGCGCAGCTCGGTGCGCGTCTCGATGCGCAGCCGCGCGTCGAGGTTCGACAGCGGCTCGTCGAAGAGGAACACCTTCGGGTCGCGCGCGATCGCGCGGCCGACCGCGACGCGCTGGCGCTGTCCGCCGGAGAGTTCGCGCGGGTAGCGCGCGAGCAGGGGATCGAGTCCGAGCGTGCGCGACACCTCGGCCACGCGCTCCCGGATGCGCGCGCTCTCGTCGGCGCGCGCGCCCGAGGCGCCCGACACCGCCGCAACGAGCGCGCTGCGGTGGGTGCGGCGCGTCTCGAGGCCGAACGCGATGTTCTCCGCGACGGTGAGGTGCGGGTACAGCGCGTAGTTCTGGAACACGAACGCGATGTCGCGGTCCTTCGCGGGCACATCGTTCACCTTGCGGCCGTCGATCTCGAGGACGCCCTCCGAGATCTCCTCGAGTCCCGCGATCATGCGCAGCGTCGTGCTCTTGCCGCATCCCGACGGACCGACGAGCACGCAGAACTCGCCGTCGGCGATCGCGAGGTCGACCTCCTCGACCGCCCGCACCGCGGAACCCTGGGGACCCTCGTAGACCTTGCCGACCTTGGTGAGCTTCACGGTTGCCATCGCGGATACCTCAGCCCTTCACCGCGCCGCGCGCGAGACCCTCGACGAAGGTCTTCTGCGCCGCGATGAAGAGGACGATGCAGGGGATCATGGTGAGCACCGAGAGCGCCATCAGGAGATGGACATCCTCGAGCCCGCCGTACTGGTTCTTGAACCCGTTGAGGGCGACCGCGAGCGTGGCCGACTCGTCCGAGTGCAGGTAGATGAGCGGCGCGAGGAAGTCGTTCCAGGTGCCGATGAAGGTGAACACCGCGCAGATCGCCGTCACGGGGCGGCAGAGCGGAAGGATGATCCTCCACCAGATCGCGAGGTGTCCGAGTCCGTCGACGCGCGCGGCCTCGACGAGCGACTCCGGGATCTGCGCGATGAACTGCCGGTACATGAAGATGAAGAACGCGTTGCCGAAGAAGGCCGGCACCACGAGCGGCAGGATCGAGTCGATCCAGCCGAACTCGCGGAACAGCAGGAAGAGCGGGATCATCGTCACCTGCCCCGGCAGCATCATCGTGCCGAGCATGACGAGGAACACCGGCGTGCGCCCGCGGAACCGGAGCCGCGCGAACGCGTAGCCGACCGCGCTCGACGAGAGGACCGTTCCGATCACGACGAGCACCGTCACCACGATCGAGTTCGCGAGCGCGTCGACGAAGCCCATCCACGGCGTGCTGCCCGTCTCGCGGATCGCCTCGGCGTAGTTGCCGAACTGCGGGTTCGGCGGCACGAGCGAGAGTCCCGCGCTGCCCGTCACGGCGGCTTCGGCGCGCTCCGGCGTCTCGAGGCTGACGACGGCCATCCACCACAGCGGAAACACGAACGCCGCCGTGCCCATGACGAGCACGAACCAGAGGAGGGCGTTCCAGAGCGGTGAGCGCTTCATTTCCGCAGGCTCTCGTAGTAGACGACCCGCGCGCTGGTGCGCAGGATGACGGCGGTGAGGACGAGCACGATGACGAGCAGCATCCACGCCATCGCGCTCGCGTAGCCCATGTCGTAGAGCTCGAACGCCTTGTTGAAGAGGTAGAGCACGTAGAAGCGCGTGAGGTCGCCCGGCTCGCCGCCGGTCATCACGAACGCCTGCGTGAACACCTGGAACGATCCGATCACCGCCATGATGAGGTTGAAGAGGATCACCGGCGAGAGCATCGGCAGCGTGACGCGGAAGAAGCGGCGCACGGGGCCCGCGCCGTCGATCTCGGCGGCCTCGTAGAGATCGCGCGGGATCTGCTGGAGGCCCGCGAGGTACACCATCATCGATCCGCCGACGAGCCAGAAGCTCATCAGCGCGAACGCCGGCGGTCCGGCCCAGGCGGCGTCCTTGCCGAACCACTCGGGGCCGGAGATGCCGACGAGGTCGAGCACGCGGTTGAGCAGGCCGCCCTCCGAGTCGAAGATCCAGCGCCACAGGATCGAGATGCCGACGCCGGCGAGCACGCTCGGCAGGTACCACGCCGCGCGGAAGAACGAGATGCCGCGCACCTTCTGCATCATCACGACCGCCGCGAGCAGCGCGAGCAGCTGTCCGATCGGGACCGCGATCAGCGCGTAGTACAGCGTCACGCGGAACGAGGTGTGGAAGCTGCCGTCGCGCGCGAGGAGCTGCGCGTAGTTGTCGGTGCCGACCCAGTCCGCGCCCGACAGCGGGCCGATGCCCTTCCAGTTGGTCATCGAGAGGACCAGCGAGAGCAGGATCGGGAAGGCCATGAAGAGCAGGAACCCGATCACCCACGGCGACGCGAACAGGAATCCCGCGCGTTCCTCGCCGCGCGCGTTGCGTCCGCCGGGCGCGCGCAGCAGCAGGCCGGCGATCGCGGCGAGCACGAGCCCGAGGAGCGCGAGCCCGATCCACGCGAAGAGCGTCCAGTTCACGGGTTCGGGCGCGATGCCGCCGGGAACGAACTCGACATGCGTGCGCCACTTGGCGTCGAACTCGTCGAGCGCGCCGGCGATCGTGAGGTCGCCGGTCTTCAGACCCTGGTCCATCGTCGAGCCGAGGATCTGCTCGAAGGTCGGGTCGGAGGGCCAGCCGATCACGACCGCCTCGGGAATCGCATCGAGGTAGCCGCGGTTGTTCGCGGGAGGCAGCGTCGCGTCGAGGAACGCGTCGCTCTCGGCGACCGCGCGCATCGTCGGGATCGCGAGGCCGAGGCGCGCGTTGTCCGCCTGGCTCTTCGCGCTCGTCAGCCACTTGATGAGCTTCCACGACTCCTCGGGATGCGGCGTATCGCGCGCCATCGACCAGCTCACGGTGAGTACGCAGTTGGCGGCGGCGCTTCCGCGCGGCAGAGGCGCGAAGTCCCACTCGAAGCCGCCGGGTTCGCCCGGCTTCGGGATGTTGCGGTAGCTCGGCACGACCCAGCGCCCGAACGGGCCAGCCATGCCGACCTTTCCACCGAGGAACACGCTCGCGCCCGTCGCGATCTTGCTCTTTCCGCTCGTGAGCGTGTGCTCCTCGTCGTGGCGCCACGCGCGCAGGCGCTCGAGCGCGGCGACCGCGCCGGGCTCCGCGATGCGGATCGCCGAGAGTCCGTCGTCGATCGCCTCGCCGCCTTCGGTGCGGAGATAGGTGCGCACCATCACCGGCCAGGTGACGAACTCGCTGCCCGTGATCCGTTCGCCATCGGGCGACTCGAGCGCGCCGAGCGCGCGGGCCGCGGCGATGTAGTCGTCCCAGGTCCAGTCGTTCGAGGGGAAGGCGAGGCCGGCCTTCCGGAAGAGATCCTTGTTGTAGTAGAACCCGACGGTGGTGAAGTCCTTCGGGATCCCGTACAGCGTGCCCGAGCCGACGCGCGCGCCGTCGAAGCGGAAGGCGTCGACGGTCTGCGGGTAGAACGCGTCGAGGTCGAGCGCGCCCGCATCGCCCGCGGCGCGCGCGGCGTTCTCGCGCTCGATGAAGTCGTCGATCGGTCGCAGCAGGTCGAGGCTCGCGAAGTTCGCGATGCGCTCGTAGCCGACGTAGAAGACATCGGGCGCCTCGCCCGCGGCCATCATGGTCTGGAGCTTCGTGTAGAAACTGCCCGCATCTCCCGGGTTGAGGCGCTTCACGCGGACGCCCGGGTTCGCCTTCTCGAACTCGGCGAGCGCGTCCTCGACGATCTTGTCCTCCTCCTGCCCGCCGTCGCCCGACCAGTGCATGACGGTGAGCTCGATCTCGCCGGGCGCGGTCGATCCTGCGGTCGCCGTGCGGTAGATCACGCGGCCGAACGCCGCGATCACCAGGACCGCCGCGACGAAGGCGAGCGCCCTGCGGAGCAGGGAACCGATCGCACTCGTGTTCCGGGGCGGCGGGGAAGCCATGGGCCGCGAGTATAAATGATGCATGCGGTCCGTCGTCATCCGGTTCCTTCTTGCGGCCGCACCCGTTGCGCTGGCGGGGCTGCTGCCGTCGTGCGCCGCGCCCCACGCGACGGGCGCGTCACCGCCTGCATCGGTCGAGGTCGTCCGCGACGGCACGCAGCGTGCGCGGGTGACCTTCACGCACCGGCCGGACACCGCGGATGCGAAGGTGTTCCTCGCGGGCGAGTTCAACGGATGGAGTCCCGACGCGACGCCGATGGAGCGGATGGGCGACGGTGCGTTCCGTGCGACGGTCGAGCTCGCGGAGGGGCGGTATCCGTACAAGTTCGTCGTCGACGGACGGTGGATCGCCGATCCGCTGAATCCCGCGCGCGAGCCCGATGGACACGACGGCTTCAACTCGGTGCTCGAGTTCGGCAAGGTCGCGGGCGACATGCCCGACGAGCAGCGGGTGGTCGATGGATTCGCGACGCCCGACTGGGCGCGCGACGCGATCTGGTACCAGATCATGCTCGATCGCTTCGCGAACGGCGATCCGCTCAACGATCCGCCGAACACGCGCGCATGGAGCTCGGACTGGCGCGCGACGAGTCCATGGGAGACCGCGGACGGGCGGACCTTCTGGGAGTGGTCGGTGTTCGACCGCCACTACGGCGGCGACCTCGAGGGCCTGCGCGCGCGCATCCCGTACCTGAAGTCGCTCGGCGTCAACGCCATCTACCTGAATCCGGTGTTCGAGGCGCCGAGCCACCACAAGTACGACGCGACGAACTTCGTGCACATCGACGACAACCTCGGCGTTGCGGGCGACGCGGAGATGTCCGCGGCGAACGAGGATCTGCTCGATGCCGGGACATGGGGATTCAACTCGAGCGACCGGCTGTTTCTCGATGTGCTGCGCGAGCTCAAGTCCGAGGGCTTCCGCGTGATCGTCGACGGCGTGTTCAACCATGTGGGCGATACGCACCTCGCCTTCCGCGATGTGCGCGCGCGCGGCGCCGGGTCGCCGTTCGCCGACTGGTTCGAGATCGAGTCGTTCGAGCCGTTCGCGTACCGGGGCTGGGCGGGCTTCGGTCAGTTGCCCGCGTTCCGCAAGAGCGGCGACGGGCTCGCGAGCGAGACGCTCGTGCGACACATCATGGATGTGACGCGCCGGTGGATGGACCCCGACGGCGACGGCGATCCGTCCGACGGCGTCGACGGCTGGCGGCTCGATGTGCCGAACGAGGTGCCGATGGGCTTCTGGCGCGAGTGGCGGCGCACGGTGAAGTCCGTCAACCCCGACGCGTACATCGTGGGCGAGATCTGGAACCGCGCCGACAAGTGGCTCGACGGGGAGACCTTCGACGCGGTCATGAACTATCCCTTCGCGCAGGCGGTGGTCTCGTGGGTGTCGGGCGAGATCGGAGTGGTCGAGCTGGATCGACGGCTGCTCGCGCTGCGGCGCGCGTATCCGGAGCAGTCCACGGCGGTCATGCAGAACCTCGTCGGAAGCCACGACACGGATCGCCTCGTGTCGATGATCGCGAATCCCGGTCGCGGCTACGACCGTGCGAACAGCGAGCGGCCGGGATCGAGGTACGACGGTTCGAAGCCATCGCCCGAGGCGTACCGGCGCGCACGCCTCGCGGCGCTCGTGCAGATGACCTACCTCGGCGCGCCGATGGTGTGGTACGGCGACGAGGCGGGCATGTGGGGGAGCGACGATCCGTTCTGCCGGAAGCCGATGGTGTGGGCGGACCTTCCGCCCAACGACGACCCCGCCGAACGCATCGACGGCGAGCACTACGCGGCGTACAAGGCGATGATCGCGCTGCGGCGGCAGCACGCGGCGCTTCGGCGCGGCGGATTCGGGACGCTCGTGGCCGACGATGCGCGCAACGTGTGGGTATTCGAGCGCAGGATGGACGACGAGCGGGTGATCGTCGCGATCAACGCCTCGCGCGAGCCTCAGGCGATCGCGGTCGCGGCTGATGTGTGGGAGGGATGGAAGTGGCGGGTGGTGTTCGACTCCGACTGCGTGCGCGCGGTCGAGGGCCTCGAGGCGCTCGGTGGGCTCTCGGCCCGGGTGCTGGTGGGGCGCCGCGAGTAGGGGTGACGCGGTGGGGCGGGGTGCCCGGGCGGGCGCCGAACCCGCCCTCGCGCGCATCCCGACGGTGCCAGGCACGTGCCAGTCAGTGCACGGCACAGCACGGCACGTGCCGTGCACCATCGCCACCGGGTGCTACTCCATGTGATCGGTGGCCTTCCAGATCGCGCCGTGGGTGCCAGGCACGTGCCAGTCAGTGCACGGCACAGCACGGCACGTGCCGTGCACCGATCGGGGGGACTCGGATATCACTACCGAACCATGCCCGCCGAGCCGCCTCCTCCCCATCCGCTCCTCCGAACGCGCCGCGCGGGTGTGCTCATGCACATCACCAGCCTGCCCTCGCCGTTCGGTTCCGGCGACCTCGGTCCCGCCGCGCGCGACTACGCCGACTGGCTCGCCGACGCAGGCTTCACCGTCTGGCAGATGCTCCCCATCGGCCCCGTCGGCGCCGGCAACAGCCCGTACTCCTCGCCCTCGAGCTTCGCCATCGAGCCGACCCTTCTCGCACTCGAGCCGCTCGTCGAGTCCGGTCTCCTCGCGAAGTCCGACCTCAGGACCGCACCCCGCGAGTCTCGCGCGCTCGGCCTCGGCGACTGCGACTTCGGCCGAGGCCGCACCTTCCGCATGCAGCGCTATGCGAAGGCCGCCGCCGCGTTCACCGCCAAGGGTGGCGAACGCACGCGCGAGTACCGCCGCTTCGTCGACAGCGCCGCGTGGCTTCCCGCGTGGCTCGACTTCGTCGCGGGCACCGACGCCTCCGCGCGTGCGCTGCACGCGTGGATCCAGTTCGAACTCGCGCGCCAGTGGGCATCGCTGCGCGCGTACTGCACGAAGCGCGGCATCGCGCTCATCGGCGATGTGCCGATCTTCGTCACCGCGGACAGTGCCGATGTCCGCGCCGATCCCGCGCTCTTCCGACTCGACGCGAAGGGCCGCCCCGAGGTCCTCACGGGCGTTCCCCCCGACGGCTTCAGCGCCGACGGCCAGCTCTGGGGCCATCCGCACTACGCGTGGGATGCCCATGCGAAGCAGAAGTTCGCCTGGTGGATCTCACGGATCGCCTGCGCATCCGAGCGCTTCGACCTCGTGCGCATCGATCACTTCATCGGGTTCACGCGCGCGTACGAAGTCCCGGCCGGTGCGCGCAACGCGCGCAAGGGCGAGTGGCGTCCCGCGCCGGGCCGCCAGCTACTCACGGCCATGGCGAAGGCCTTTCCGTCGCTTCCCCTCATCGCCGAGGACCTCGGTGCACTCACACCCGAAGTCGAGGCGCTGCGCGACGACTTCGGTCTCGCGGGCATGCGGATCGTTCAGAACGCGTTCTGGAGCGGCCGGTCCGGCGACATGCCGCACAATCACCCTGGCCGATCGGTTGTCTATTCGGGCACCCATGACAACGAGACCACCGTGCAGTGGTGGTCGTCGCGCAACGCAGCCGAGCGCGCGCGTTTCAAGGCCTACGCCGGCGATGGCCCCGTCCACGAAGCGATGGCGCGAATCGTCCTCGCCTCGCCTGCTGCGCTCGCAGTACTGCCGATGCAGGACATCCTCGGTCTCGGCAAGAGCGCGCGCATGAACCTCCCCGGCACCGCCCTCGGCAACTGGGGCTGGCGAATGGACCCACGCGCCCTCGCAGGTCCCGTCGGAAAGAGGCTGGCCGCGCGATTCCGCGCACTCGTCGATGCCAGTGGACGCGGCTGATCCACTATCTTCCCGCGAATGGCCGCCAAGAAGTCGACTCCGAAGAAGAGCACGCGTCCGACCCGCAAGACCGCAGCATCGAAGCCTGCGTCTCGCAGTTCGCCCGCGCGCGCATCGAAGCCCGCGCACGCTGCGCGTCGGACGGTCGTCCCCGCGCCGATCACGCCCGATGAAGCGCGCGCCCAGCTGCGCGAGCTCGCGATGAACCTCTGGTGGTCGTGGAACGAGGTCGCGCGACGGCCGTTCGCCGCGCTCGATCCCGTGCTCTGGCACGCGACCAAGCACTCGCCGCTCTCGGTGCTTGCCTACGCGGGCCCCGCGACGCTTTCCGCGGCCTGCGAGGAGCCGGGCTTCCGCCTCGCGCTCGCCGACGCGCGCGCCGCGCTCGCCGCGGAACTCGCGCGCGCGACCTGGTGGGACACGCACGCCGCGGCGTCGAACCGCGACGCGTGCATCGCCTACTTCTGCTCGGAGTTCGCGATCCACGAGAGCATCCAGCAGTACTCCGGCGGCCTCGGCGTCCTCGCGGGCGATCACCTCAAGAGCGCGAGCGACCTCGGCATCCCGCTCGTCGCCGTCGGTCTCTACTACCGGCACGGCTACTACATCCAGCAGTTCGCCGACGACGGCTCGACGAAGGTGCTCTACCCCGTCTACGACCGCGCCACCATGCCGATCGCCGACACCGGCGTCTCGATCGAGGTGCCGATCGGCGCGTCGCATGTGCGCGCCCGCATCCTCCGCATGGATGTCGGCCGCACGCGCGTCTTCCTGCTCGACACCGATCTCGCCGAGAACACGCCCGACGACCGCGCGCTCACCGAAGGCCTCTACAAGGGCGAGCCGCACCTCCGCATGCGGCAGCAGGCGCTGCTCGGCGTCGGCGGCATGATCGCGCTGCGCGCCCTCGGCATCACGCCCTCGAGGATCCACCTCAACGAAGGCCACGCCGCGTTCGCCGCGCTCGAGTGGCTCGCCGAGTTCCGTGCGGGCGGCATGTCGCACGCGCAGTCGGTGAAGGCGGTCCGCGCGCGCACGGTGTTCACCACGCACACGCCCGTCGCGGCCGGCCACGACCGCTACCCCTTCGACATGGTCATGGACGCGCTCGCGCCCACGCTTGCCAAGGGCGGCATCACGCGCAACGATCTCGAGTCGCTCTCGCGCGAGGATCCGCGCGATGAGGCGGAACCCGTCTGCATGACGGTGCTCTGCCTGCGACTCGCCGAGAAGGTGAACGGCGTCGCGAAGCTCCACGGCGAGGTCTCGCGCGAGATGTGGCGCAAGGCCTACGGCGTCCGCTCGGCGAAGTCCGTTCCGATCGGACATGTCACGAACGGCATCCACACCTCGACCTGGCTCGACCCGAAGGCCGCCACCTTCTGGAAGGAGCACGGCGGCTTCGACCCCGTCGCGCCGACACCGCGCAACCGCGGCTGGAAGCGCGCGCTGCAGGTCGATCCCGCCGCGTTCTGGTCGATGCGCGCATCGCTCCGCGCGCAGACCGTCCGCTTCGCGCGCGAGCGACTCTCTCGCGCCGCCGAGCGCCGCGGCGAGTCGCCGGCCGCGCTCGACGAGATCGCGCACATGCTCGATCCGACCGCCCTCACGATCGGCTTCGCGCGACGCTTCGCGACCTACAAGCGCGCGCCGCTCGTGTTCACCGACATCGACCGACTCGCGCGGATCGTCGGCGATGCGAAGCGTCCCGTGCAGTTCATCTTCGCCGGCAAGGCGCATCCGCGCGATCTCGGCGGGCAGGCCTACGCGCAGAAGGTGTTCGAGATGACGCGTCATCCGGGGCTGCGCGGACGGGTCGTGCTCATCGAGGAGTACGACATGGAGGTGGGCCGCGCGCTCGTGTCGGGCTGCGATGTCTGGCTGAACAACCCGATCCGTCCGCACGAGGCGAGCGGCACCAGCGGGATGAAGGCGCCGCCGCACGGCGGGCTCAACTGCTCGATCCTCGACGGCTGGTGGCCCGAGGGCTTCGACGGGACGAACGGCTGGGCGATCGGCAAGGCCGACGGCGAGGCGTTCAGCGAGGCCGACGCGCACGGAGCGGGCGCCGCGCGCGACCTTCGCGACGCGGAGAGCCTCTACGCGCTGCTCGAGAAGAAGATCGTTCCCGAGTTCTACGACCGAGGGCGCGATGGACTGCCGCGCAAGTGGATCAAGCGCGCGCTCTCGAGCGCGGCGACGGTGTCCGACTTCTTCTCGACCCACCGCATGGTGAGCGAGTACGCGCAGAAGACCTACATGGACTGAATACCTAGGTGGGCTGATCGACCCGCCGCGCGTGCGTGCGCCGGCGCGGTGTCGCGCCGCCGCGCGCGGACTCAGTCCATCGCCTGCGACAGGATCGAGTAGCCCTGCGGCTTCTCGACCTTGCCGGCGAGGATGTCGCCGACGGTGGCGCCGGAGCCGTAGGTCTCGCGGTTCACCTTCGTGTCGACGGTGAAGTACACGCCACCCACGAGCACGCCGCCGAAGAGCCCCTCGCTGCGGAGGTAGTAGTAGGTGGAGGGCACCGGGCCGCCCGCGTTCTTCGGGTCGGTCTTCGCGGGACCCGCGACCGCCGAGGCCTCGGCCAGCGCGTACACGCCGTCGTCGAGGAAGGTCGCGACCTCCGCATCGGTGTTCATGAAGATCACGATGTCGCGGCGCTGGCCGCCGGCCTGGAGGCCGAGCGTCGCGCCAGCCGTATTGATCGCGATCGGCGGGCTCCACGAGCTCCCGGCCTTGCGCATGAACACGCCCTCGCCGCCCGAACCGCCGACGACGAGCGCGGCGCTCGTCTCGCGCAGGATCGCGACGCCCTTCGCGTTCGCGAACACCTCGCTCGGGATCGGATGATCGCTCGCCTCGAAGCCGCGCAGCACCGTGAGCGACTGGCCCATGCGTTCGCCGATCGTGGCATTGCACGCGGCGAGTGCGAGCAGGGGAAGGAGCATGACAAGACGGGTGAAACTCATGAGTGCCTCCATGCGATTGGCCGTTCAGTCGGCCATCTTCTTCAGGTCGTCGATCTTCGCGGTCACCTTCTTGAGGTCGGCCGCGGACTGGATGCCCTCGACCGCGGCGCGCACATCGCTGATCCGCAGCGCGATGACCTTGTTCATCATCTTCACTACGACGAATGCGCAGAGCACGATGATGACGAACTCGAACAGGTTCTGGATGAACTTTCCGTAGGCGATCGCCGCGGTCACGGTCTCGACGCCGTCCTTCGTCTCGGTCCTGAGGACGATCTGAAGGTTCTTGAAGTCGACCCCGCCGATGAGCACGCCGATCGGGGGCATCAGCAGGTCCGCGACCACGCTGTTCACGACCTTCGTGAAGGCACCGCCGACGAGGATGCCCACGGCCATGTCGACCGCGTTGCCCTTTGCCGCGAACTGCTTCAGTTCATCGATGAAACCCACGGGAATCTCCTTGGGGGACTGCGTGGGCGGAAGATACAACCCTGACGCTAGAAGAGGAGCCTGAGCCCCACCAGGAACCCGAAATCGAGCGACGGGGCGCGATCCATCTCCTCGGAGAGGGGGATCATGCAGCCGAGCTCGATGGCGTAGTCCGGGGCCTCGATCAGGAGGCCGGGCGAAAGCACCACGGTGTGCTCGCCGCCGGTCGTCCAGACCGAGTTGACCTCCGCCGTCAGGTACCAGGCGGGCACCCGAACCTCGCCGTACTCCTCGGGATGCAGGCGGAAGGCGTAGCCGGCGTCGAGGTTGACGAAGTCGTCGCCTCCATCGCTGATGAAGAACGGATCGGCGACGCCCTCCCCGGTGACGACGGTGTAGCGGGCCGCCGCATCGACGCCGTGCCTGCCCCAGATCGCGGTCAGCACGGCACCGAAGCAAGGGTCGAGTGAATCGGTTCCGAATCCCGCGCTCGCCGTCGGGAGTTCGGCGCCTGCGAAGACCGACGCGCGGATCGTGTCGATCGCGTTGAGGTCCTCGCGCAGGAACCGGTACTCGAGCAGGAGATCCGCGTCACCGGTGCCGAACTCGCCGCCGGTCGGCATCGGCGCATCGAAATCCGCCTCGAACAGCGAGATGTCGCCCGAGATCGAGAGGTCGCGGACAAGTCCGTACTCGAGCCGGATGTTCTGCTCGAGCAGGAACTGGTCGTTCTCGAACGCGTATCCGCGCACCTGGATGCGCGGGATGAGCACCTGCGGCGACGGCGAGGTCGCCGCGGGCATGCCGGGCATTTCCTGCGCCGCTGCGGCTGCCGTGAAGAGCCCGGCCGTGGCGAGGATCGCGAGCCGGCTCAATCGACTCCTCCGCGGATCTCGACGAGCGTGAAGCCCGAGTCGGCGATGGCGGTGGCGATGGCCGAGCTCGACGGTGCGTTTCCATCCTCGACATCGATGGTGACCTTGCCGTTCTTCATGTCGACGACGGGTCGCACGACGCCGGGGATCCGGGTGAGCTGGAGCTCGACATTCGAAACGCACTTCGGGCAGCTCATGCCATTGACGACGAGTTCGTAGCGGCCCGTCGGGAGGCTCGAGGGGCCGCGCACGGCGCCCGGTGCGCCGGCATCGGAATTGCGCGTCGAACGGCAGGCGGAAAGGGAAAGCGCGATGGTGCAGGCGAGTGTCGCGACGGCGAGTCCAGCGACGGCCCGACGAGCGGGAGTACGGTCCATGATTGTCTCCTTTTAGTGTATAGATTGACATAAATACGGACGGCGAACCGTCGTCTTATGTCGTCCACCGGGAGACGAATGCGAGGAGCATGCGGCCAGCGTGGAGCGACGGGCCGGCGCGCCGCTCCGTCGCGGTGAAGGCCGCATCCACTTCCGGAAGCGTCGGCGTCGGTGCGCACCGCGTGGGAAGCGCCACGATCACCGTGCGGAGATCACGCGTCTGCTGCGGAGCGGGTGCGTCCTGCATCGGCTCCGCGGGGTCGCTCTTCGACGCGCACGGACAATCGATCGCACAGGTACAGCGGTCGCCGCAGCAGCCGCGCGACTCGCCACGAGCCGCCACGGGCATCGACTCGCGTCCATGCGACGCACCTCCCGCAAGTCCCGCAGCCGGGGCCACGAGCGCGGCAAGCGCAAGGAGCATGGTGACGATCGCACGCTGCATGAGCCGTCAGTCTACGGAGTCGCCCCCGGTCAAGCGAGCACTCGATCGAGATCGGCGTCGGAAAGCGACCAGCCCGCCCGCGCCGGCGGGTGCCAGTGGGAGATCGGATTCCCCCCCTTGAAGCTGCGGCGCGCGAAGTCGTAGGTGATCGGACGCTGCGCGCGCCCCGCGACCGTTCCCGTCAGCACGAGCTCGTTCAGCACGCTCGAGCGCGAGAAGGCACAGAGCGGCTGGTCGGCCGCCGACGAATCACCGCGGCGCCACGCGTCGATCGCCTGCAGCCACTCCCGGTGATGTCCGGGCGACGCGGGAATCTCGCTCACGGCGGGCTTTGGCTCCTCGGCCAGCGCTCCCGGCGTGATGAGCAGTTCGCCGTAGTTCGCCCAGAGCCAGCCCTTCGTGCCCTGGAACACCATGTTGAAGCGGCCGTGGTAGTCGACCTTGTCCTTCGCGCCGAGTTCCTGCGCGGTCGGGGATACGCGCCCGTTGTCGAACCAGCGCAGGACGAGCGGGTCGGTCGGCTTGCCGCGCTCGTCGTTGCGCGCGATGGCCCACGACGCCTCGGTGTACTCGGGGCACCCGACGCGCTCGACCTTGTCGACCTCGGCCATGATCTCGACCGCTCCGAGCCGCTTTCGGTCGAGTCCGAGCGCCCAGACCGGAAGATCGAGCATGTGGCAGCCCATGTCGCCGAGCGTGCCCGTGCCGTAGTCCCAGTACTTGCGCCAGTTCGCGGGGTGGAGATTCTCGATGTACGGCGCGTCCTGCGCGGGACCGAGCCAGAGGTCGTAGTCGAGGCGTGCAGGCGGCTGCGTGACCGGGCCGGTCGGACCGCAGCACCAGCCCTTCGTCACCCAGCAGTCGCAACTCGTGACCGGACCGATCGCGCCCGCGCGGATCAGCTCGACGACGCGCCGGTAGTTGCCCGTGGCGTGGATCTGCGTGCCCATCTGGGTCGGCGTCCCCGCGGTCCGCGCGAGGTCGAGCAGGCGGTGGGACTCCTCGACCGTGTGCGTAAGCGGTTTCTCGCAGTAGACCGGGAGGCCGGCCCGAAGCGCGAGGGCGGTTGGAAACGCGTGGGTGTGGTCGGGCGTTGACACGAGCACGCCGTCGAGGCGCAGCTTGCGCCGGTCGCGGAAGAGCTCGCGCAGATCGGTGTAGATCGCGGCACTCCCGACGCGCTTCGAACCGGCCTCGCGTGCGCCGGCATCGACATCGCAGATCGCGACGACGCTCGCGCCTGCATTCAGCAGTTCACCGAGGTTGTCGGCACCGCGGCCGGAGCAGCCGATCAGCGCGATCCTCGGCGCCGCAGCGGGAGCTGAGGCGATCACAGGTGCGGCGGGGGCCTTCGACTGCGTGGCACACCCGATCAGGGTGGGCGCTGCGAGAACGGCGGGAACGAGGGAGAGGAACTCGCGGCGGGTCGGATGCTCGTGCATGGGTGGAGTGTCGCGGCCAGGCCGAGCCTGCGCAATCGGCATGAGTGGCGTGACGCGGAATCGCTGCGTTCTTTTTGGTCTCGGGCGTATGGAAGCGTGGCCCCCGGGCGTTCATTGGACGGCCCTGGGCGTGCGCACGCGGTGCATGCGACGCGCACGGCGAATC
>JBEAQW010000135.1:0-3966 GCA_041163725.1 Planctomycetota bacterium | reverse complement strand
CACGGCACCATGGATGCCTACGCTGCGGCGAAGGCGCGGCTCTTCGCGATGCTCGGCGAAGGCGGGACGGCGATCGTGAATTCCGACGACCCGTGGCACGCGTCGATGCTCGCGGCATGCGCGGCGTCGCGCGCGCGCGTGCTGCGCACGAGTCTCGTCGATCCGAAGGCGGAGTGCTTCGGCACGATCCACCGCGTGCGGATCGATGCGATGGATGTCAGCCTCCGGGGGCCGTGGGGCATGATGGAACTCGAGCTGCCTCTCGTCGGCCGCCACAATGCGATGAATGCGCTGCAGGCGGCGGCGGCCGCATGCGCGCTCGGAGTCGATGGCGAGCGGATCGCGCGCGCGCTGGCGAAGTGCTCCGCGCCGCCGGGCCGACTTCAGCCGGTCTCGACATCGGGGGCCGGATTCAGCGTGCTCGTCGACTACGCACACTCCGACGATGCGCTCGCGAATGTGCTCCGCGCGCTGCGCCCGACCGTGCCTGCCGGCGGGCGTCTGCGGGTCGTCTTCGGCTGCGGAGGCGATCGCGACCGCACGAAGCGCCCGCGCATGGCGCGGGTCGCGTGCGAGGGCGCGGACGAGGTCATCGTGACCAGCGACAACCCGCGCACCGAGGACCCCGAGTCGATCATCGCTGAGATCCTCACCGGCGTTCCCGAAGGCGCTGCGTCGCGCGTGATGGTCGAGTCCGATCGTGCGCGCGCCATCGCGAAGACGGTGGGGAGCGCGCGCGAGGGCGACATCATCCTCATCGCCGGAAAGGGGCATGAGGACTACCAGATCATCGGCAACGAGAAGCGCAGCTTCGACGATCGGCGCGAGGCGGAGTCGGCACTCCGCGCGCGGCTCGGTCGATAGGTTCGGCTCCCCTTCATCGGTCCGTCCACGCTCTCCATCCCTCCCATGGCAACGATCCCTCCGATCCACTGTCCATCGTTCCAGAGCCTCGTGCTCGCGACCCGCGGCGAGGTGATCGCCCGTCCATCCCGCGAGCCGTCCGCGCTTTCGATCGACACGCGCGACGACCTTTCGGGCGCGTGCTTCGTGGCGATCGCCGGCGACCGGTTCGACGGGCATGACTTCGTGGCTGCGGCCGCGCGAGGGGGCGCGGCGCTCGCGGTGATCGAGCGCCCGCTGTCCGACGCGGAACGGTCGCAGCTACCCGAGGGATTCGGCGTCCTTCGCGTCGCCTCCACCCGGCGCGCGCTCGGACAGATCGCGCACGCGTGGCGGAGAAGCCTGCTTCGTCTCCGCGTGGTCGCCGTCACGGGCAGCGCAGGAAAGACGACGACGCGGCGGCTGCTCGAGGGGGTGCTCGCGAAGTGTGGTCCGACGCACGCGAGCCCGAAGAGCTTCAACAACGACATCGGTGTGCCGCTGACGCTTCTCGCGACTCCGGACGAGGCGCGGTTCCTTGTCGCGGAGGTCGGGATGAACCATCCGGGCGAACTCGTGCCGCTGGCGGAACTCTGCGAGCCCGAGGGCTGCATCGTCACGCTCGCCGGCCGCGCCCACCTCGAGGGGCTCGGCTCCGTCGAGGGCGTCGCGACCGAGAAGGCGTCCATCCTCTCCGCGGTTCCGTCGCACGGGTTTGCGATCGTGAACGGCGACAACGCGCCGCTGCTCGCCGCGGTGCGACGGCTGTCGGAGGAGGGTCGGGTGCCCGATCGGGTCTGGACCTACGGCACCGGCGAAGCATGCGCCTATCGGCTCGTCTCGCGCGCACAGGAGGAGGCGCTCCAGCGCCTCGAGGTGCGGCTGCCGGTCCACGCGGTCGCGGTCGAAGGCGCCGAGTCGGGCACCGCCGACCGGGTGCAGCGGTTCGAACTCCGACTCCCGGGGGCCCACAACGCGCTGAATGCCGTGGGAGCGATCGCCGCCGCCCTCGAGATGGGGATGCCCATCGATGCGATCCGCGAGGGGCTCGCTGCGGTCGAGCCGTCCGACATGCGCCTCGAGCGGCTTGCGCTGGGCGGACGGATCGTGTTCAACGATGCCTACAACGCGAATCCCGAGGCGATGATCGCATCGCTCGGGGCCTTCGCCGAACTCGCTGCCGATGCGCCGCGACGGATGGTGCTTTTTGGCGAGATGCGCGAACTCGGGGCGACGGCGCGTGACCTCCACGAGGAGGTCGGACGGGCGGCCGCAGCCGTGCTCCGCCCATCGGATGCCCTTGTCGCCGTCGGACCGCACGCGGAGGCGCTCGTCGAGGCGGCGCGGGGCGCGGGTTTCTCGGGGCGCACGCTGCATGCCCCGGCCCACAGCGACGCCTTCGCCGCCGGCCTCCCGGCGGTCGCTCCGGAGGGAACCAGCGTTCTCGTCAAGGGCAGCCGCGGCGCGCGAATGGAGCGATTCCTCGAACCCTTCCGAACGACCTGCGTCTCCGCGTGACTTTGTAGCGCGAACCCGTCGATTTCCGATACAGGCGTTCCGCGAATGCTCTACTACCTCACGACAGCCTTCGAAGGGTGGCTCGGCGAGAGTGTGTACTGGGTGATCCAGATCTTCACCCAGTTTCACTTCCGCGCGTTTGCCGCGCTGATCTTCTCCTTCGCGTTCGTCCTGATCTTCGGGCCGGGCACGATCGCCAAGCTGCGTGCGCTGAAGGTCGGCGACAGTCCCGAGTTCTACAACCAGGACCTCAACACGCTGAACCGGAGCAAGCGGGACACGCCGACGATGGGCGGCGTCCTGATCGTCGGAGCAATCCTGTCGTCCGTGTTCCTCTTCGGCGACATCGTGAACTCGCGCTATGTCCACCTCTCGATGCTGATCCTCGTGTGGCTCGCGGGGGTGGGGATCTTCGACGACTGGCTGAAGCTCACGGCGGCACGCCGCGCGGCCGGCACCCGCGAGGGGCTCTTCGCCTGGGAGAAGCTGCTCTTCCAGCTCGGTGGCGCCGGGTTGGTCGCGTTCTTCCTCTTCGGGGTCTCGTCGCAGGAGATCGATCCCTCGGCGGTCTGCCTGAACCTTCCCTTCCAGCGGACCTACGAGCCCCAGGCGCTCGATGCGATCAAGGCGCTCGGAGACTTCACGCTGAATCCGGGCGTCTGGATCCTCGGCGTCGGGCTCTTCGTGGCGATCGGCACCGTGTTCATCGCGGGAACCTCGAACGCGGTGAACATCGCGGACGGCATGGACGGCCTCGCCGCCGGAACCATGTCGATCGCAAGCATCGTGGTGATGGCGCTCTGCTTCGTCGCGAGCAGCCGCGACCTGTCGCTTCTCCTCCTCGTGCCGTATGTGCCGGGGTCGACGGAGCTGATCGTCGTGAGCGGCGCGATGGCCGGCGCCTGCCTCGGGTTCCTCTGGTTCAACTGCAATCCCGCGCGGGTCTTCATGGGGGACACGGGGTCGCTCGCGCTCGGCGGGCTGCTCGCGTTCATCACCGTCGCGATCCGTCAGGAGTTCCTGCTGGTGCTGATCGCGGGGATCTTCTATCTCGAGCTCGGCAGCGTGATGCTCCAGGTGGGCTACTTCAAGTGGACGGGCGGCCGCCGGATCTTCCGCTGCGCGCCGATCCACCACCATTTCCACCTCGGAGGATGGAGCGAGAGCCAGGTCGTCGTCCGGTTCTGGCTCATCACGGCGATCCTCGGCGTGGTCGCCCTCGCGCTGATCAAGGTTCGCTGATCGAGGTCCGATGGTCAAGGTCCGCTGACCGATCGGGCTCGGCGGGCCGCCGGGCAGGCCGATTTCCTCGCGCGGGCGCGGCCTTGCGCGTACTCTGCCAACCATGGCACGGATGCCCCGTGATCGCACCGATTCGAAGCGCTCTCCCGGTGGACGGTCGATCCGCCGGACGGCGTGGCTCGGCATCATCGCGGCGGGCGTGGTGTGCGTTCTCTTCCTGCAGGTCGTACGGCTTTCGGTCGCGGAGCATGCGACACATCTGCGCAATGTCGAGCGCTTCCTGACCGACACGCGCTGGTTGCCCGCGTCGCGCGGAAGCATCCG
>JBEAQW010000134.1:0-7305 GCA_041163725.1 Planctomycetota bacterium | reverse complement strand
GGGACCTCTGGGCGACTCCGCCCGGCGGCTCGGCGAGCGATGCAGGCGGGCGGCTCGACGCGGCCTTCTCGCAGTTCGCCGACTGGCCCGCGTATGTCGAGATCGCGATCGCCGCGGCGCTTGCCATCGGTCTTTCGTGGTTCCTCGCCTTCACCGGCCGCACGCTCGGGGAGCGGGTCGCATCGCTCGAGGAGCGCAAGGGTCTCGTCCTCATCGGATTCGGCTGCGCGGTGATCGGTGCGCTGACGGTGGTGCAGCCGATGGTCGCGGTGCTCATCGTCGGTCTCGGGCTGCTTCTCCGCATGCCGTCGCTCGTGAGCGCTCCGACGCTCCGCTCGCGCGCGGTGATCGTCGCGGCGGTCGGGTTCGCCATCGGCTTCTCGCAGTACCTGCTGGCGATTGCCGTGACCGCTGCAGCGTGGGGCGCGCTTCGGTGGCTGGGCGGCCACCGGTTCACGAGCGTCAAGATCCGTGTCGGACTCTCGACCGACCGCGAGCGTGCGAAGAAGGTTCTCTCGGAGACCCTGTCGAGGATGAATTGCCGTGTTCACGCCGTGCGCGAGGGGCGCTCGGGGCGAAGCTTCGTGTTCACCGTGCGCGTTCCCGCCTCGGTCGCCGATGAGTTCCTGAGCCGTGGGCTCGCCGCGTCGGTCCACGCGGATCTCGGTCCGGTCGAGGTCGAGGTTCGCGACGAGTAGTCCGATGGCGAAGGCAACGCTTCGCCAATCCAATCTGAAAGATGGCGTTCGCTTCCTTGCGGGATCTACATGGATTCCCGTGAGGTTTGTGTGTGCGTCGTGTCAAGGCGACGGCCCGCGCGGCCCTAAAGGCGCCTGAGACCGCGACTTGGACAACCTCGCCCGGAGGCTCGTCATTGTGAGGATCGCGTAAACGCTTCTCCGCGCTTGTGTTTGCGTTTCATGAGCGTTCATCGCGCCTAGTCTGCGCCCCTCGTCCAGCGGTTCATGCGCAAGGTGCGCCGTCCGATGGGTCGACTTCAACTGGTTTGCAGGAGAACCAAGTGGAACGGAACACAAGCAAGGCCGGATGGCTGGCCGGAACAGCCGTACTGGGAACCGTCGGGTTGACCGCCACGATCGCGGCCGCCGACAGCGCGGACCTCGAGCAGCAGCTCGCGGAACTGCGTTCGGCGAACGCGGCGCTCGCTGCGAAGGTCGAGCGTCTCGAGCAGGTCGCGGGCGAGGATCACTGGCTCAGCGAGTCGCGGGCCGCGGAGATCCGCGCGATCGTCACCGATGTCCTCGCCGATGCGCAGTCACGCGAGAGCCTCCAGGCGAGTGGCGCGACCGCAGGATGGTCGAAGGACCAGGGCGGGTTCTACCTCGCGTCCGGCGACGGCAGCTTCAAGCTCAATGTGAAGGGACAGATCCAGGTTCGCTGGGCCTTCAATCACCGCAGCAACGACGGCCTGGGCGCGACGGCGGCGAAGGAGAACGCGTGGGGCTTCGAGAACCGTCGCACCAAGCTCACCCTCGCCGGAACGATCGTCGATCCGAGCTGGTCGTACGAGGTGAAGCCGGTCTACAACCGGACGCCGGGCTCCGTCTCGGGTGGAGGCAGCTTCTCGAGCGGCAACATCGTCGGGTCGGTCGAGGATGTCTGGGTGCAGAAGGACTACGGAGACGGCATCAAGTGGCGTCTCGGTCAGCAGAAGCCTGCGTTCCTCCGCGAGGAGGCGGTGTCGAGCTCCGCGCAGCTCGCGGCGGAGCGCTCGCTCGTGAGCGATGTGTTCACCACCAAGTTCGCGCAAGGCATCCAGCTCGAGCTCGGTGGCGGGTCGGAGGATCGCTGGCGCGCCTTCCTCTACTACGGTGACGGCATGCGCGCGAATGCGTCGAGCGTGCCGTCCTCGTCGACCTCGACGGCCGGCGGCTACTCGGGCTCGTACACGACCTCGTTCAACGCGAACATGGTCGACTACGCGGTCTCGGGCCGAGTCGAGTTCCTCGGCGAGGGCAAGTGGAGCGCGTTCAAGGCGCTCAGCAGCGCGCCGGGATCGTCGTCCGCATGGATGGTCGGCATCGGCGGCATGGCGCAGGCGCTACGTCCCTCGAACGAAGGCACGGTGGGCGCGAGCTCGACCGACAGCATGTGGGGCGTCACCGCGGACGCGAGCTTCCAGTTCGACGGTGCGAGCCTGTTCGCCTACGGCGTGTACCGGCAGGTTGCGCTGACCGGCGATGTCGCCACGCGCGGCGGCGGCGTGTCGGACTCGATGGACCAGTGGGGCGCGGTCGTGCAGGCCGGCTACTTCGTGAGCCCCGAGGTCGAGCTCTTCGCGCGCTACGAGATCGGCAACACCGACACCGACAAGTTCCGCACCGCGGAGCCGGGCGTCGAGCTCGAGGCGAACAGCATCGTGACCGCGGGCATGAACTACTACTTCGGCGGGCAGAAGTCCGTGAAGTGGACCACCGATGTCGGCTTCGCGCTCGTTCCGATCGGCGACTTCGCGAGCTCGGGCTCCGACTGGCTGTCGGACGGCTCGTCGACCGCGGGCGACGGGTTCACCAACGACGGCCAGTGGGTCGTCCGCACGCAGATCCAGCTGCTCTTCTGAGCTCGATCCGACTTGTCAGAGCGTCATCCGCGCGCCGCCCGGCAGTCATGCCGGGCGGCGTGTTCGTTCGAGGAGGCGAGGGATTGCGCCTCCATTGCGCACCGTGCTTTCGGCTAGGCTTCCCGCGTGCACGGAAGCGCGCATCATCACGACCACCATCACGGACCATTGCTCGATCCTGGCGCGGGCGATGGGGCGGGTGGGGGAGGGACTCCGCGGGTTCCATTCGCGCGCCTCGGTCCCTTCGCCGAGCTCGTATGGCCGGCGATCGCGGGCGTCGGGCTGCTCGGCGGCTACCTGCTCGCGCATGCGGGACTGCTTCCCGCGGCATACGCGCTCTACGCGCTCGCGTATCTCGCGGGCGGATGGGAGGCGACGCGCGATGGCGTGCGGCAACTGCTGCGCCTGCGACTCGACATCGACTTCCTGATGGTCGTCGCCGCGATCGGTGCAGCGCTCGTCGGCGAGTTCGCCGAGGGCGCGCTCCTGCTCTTCCTCTTCTCGCTTGGACACGGGCTCGAGCACCTCGCGATGAGCCGTGCGCGCAGCGCGGTGACGGCGCTCGCGCAGATCGCGCCCAAGCAGGCTCGGCTCCGGCATGCGGACGGAAGCGAGTCGCAGGTGCCGGTCGAACAGCTGGCGGTGGGCGACTTCATCCTCGTGCGGCCCGGCGAGCGCATCGCCGCCGACGGCGAGGTGTCCGAGGGTCGGTCGGCGGTCGACCAGAGCCCGATCACCGGCGAGAGCATGCCCGTCGACAAGGAGCCGGGCGCGGGGGTCTTTGCCGGAACGCTGAATGGCGACGGTGCGCTCGTGGTGCGCGTCACGCAGCTCGCGGGCGAGTCGCTCGTCGCCCAGATGGTGCGGCTCGTCGCGGAGGCGCAGGCGTCGAAGTCGACGGCGGAACGCGCGGCGGAGCGGTTCACGCGCGTGTATGCGCCGTGCGTGATCGGTGCGACGGTGCTCGCGGTCGTCGTTCCGCCGCTCGCGGGATGGCTCGACTGGGACCAGGCGTTCCGCCGCGCGATGAGCATGCTGATCGGCGCATCGCCGTGCGCGCTGGCGATCTCGACGCCGGCCGCGGTGCTCGCGGGACTCGCGCGCGCGGCGCGCGGCGGCGTGCTCGTCAAGGGTGGCGCGCATCTCGAGAACCTCGGCCTGCTGCGATCGATCGCCGTCGACAAGACGGGAACGATCACGCGCGGCCGGCCGGAGGTGTCCGAGCTCAGGACCATGCCGGGCGTGAGCGAGGAGGAACTGCTCGCCGTCGCCGCGAGCGTCGAGTCGACCTCGGATCATCCGATCGCGCGCGCGGTGGTCGACGCCGCCCGTGCGCGCGGCATCCAGGTGCCCGCGCCGAAGGACTCGAAGGCCGTGAAGGGCAAGGGCGTCGAGGCGATCGTCGACGGTACGCGCGCCGCGGTCGGACGGATGACGCTCTTCGCCGGCGATGGTGCGCTCGGCGCCGCCGAGGATGCCGCGGGGTTTGCGCGCGCGATCGAGGCGCAGGCGATGACCGCGATGGTGGTCGTGCACGGTGCGCGCACGCTCGGCGCGCTCGGCGTCAGCGATCGCACGCGCGACGAGGCGAAGGGTGCGATCGATGCGCTTCGTGCGCTCGGCTGCGAGGTCGTGATGCTGACGGGCGACAACGAGGCGACCGCCCGGCACATCGCGGGCGAGGTCGGCATTGCGCGCGTCGAGGCGGGCCTCATGCCCGAGCAGAAGATCGGATTCGTGCGCGAACTCGTCGATCGCGACGGAGCCGCCGGCATGGTGGGCGACGGCGTGAACGATGCGCCGGCGCTCGCCGCGGCGACGGTGGGTATCGCGATGGGCCACGGCGGGACCGATGTCGCGCTCGAGGCGGCCGATGTGGCGCTGATGTCGGACGACCTCACGCGGCTTCCCTTCGCGATCGAACTCGGGCGCGCGACGCGCACGATGATCCGGCAGAATGTGATCTTCTCGATGGGCGTCGTGGTCGCGCTCATTCCGCTGACGCTGCTCGGTGTGATTCCGATGTCGGTCGCGGTGATCTGCCACGAGGGCAGCACCGTGCTCGTCGCGCTGCACGGACTCAGGCTGCTCTCACGGCGCGATCGGTTCGACCGCAGGCGTATGCACGCGGATGCCTGACCCTGTCAACCGAACGATGATTCGAGCCAGCGCGCGACATTGAGCATCGGCCACGCGAGGCGCCAATGCTGGCCTGCCTGCTCGCGCACGAGGTTGCGTGCGGCGGGCGAGAACACTTCCTTCGCGACGGGACCGTCGACCCAGTGCGTCTGCGCCGCGATCCACTGCTCGAAGGGAAGCGGAAAGCTCGCCTTCGGACGCGCGAGGATCTCCTGCGGAAGCACATCGGCGAAGGCACGACGCAGGAGACGCTTGGTGACGATCGAGCCAGAGGCCGTGGCGACCGCGCCCGAGCCCTCGTCGAGCACATGCGAGCCACCAGCCCGCAGCATCGTCTCGAGCACGCGCAGGTCCGCAAAGGGCACGCGGCCCTCGACCGACGAGCGCATGAGCGACAGGTTGAGCCGTTCGAGCAGGTTGACGAGGTTCACGCGGCGCTGGATCGCGAGGTGCGCGTCGATGGTCGAGAGATCGCCCGCCTCCTGGCAGGCCTCGAGCAGCATCGATTCGAGCGGATCGTCGCCCAAGGCGCCGAACTTGCCGACGGCGTCGAGATTGAAGAGCTCGGGCACGAGCACGCGGGGAGCCCAGCCGAAGGCGGTGCGGTAGAAGTCGGCTGCGGCGGCGGAGCCGTGCACGGGCGTCGCATCGATCCAGCCGAGCGTGGCCTCGAGCGGCGCGCCGTATCCGCCGAACACCTCGTCGGCGCCCTCGCCCGAGAGCGCGGCCTTCGCGTGAGGCGCGACGGACTGCGCGAGCAGCGCGATCGCGACCTCGTTCGGCGTCGCGAGCGGATGTCCACCCTCGGTGACGAGGCGCTCCCACGCGAGCACGAACTGCTCGGCGGAGATGATGGTCTCGTGGTGCTCGGATCCGAGCATGCGCGCGACATGGCGCGCCATGAAGAGATCGGACCCCGGTCGTGCGGCGTCCTCGTCGCTACCGGCCGCGAAGGTCTGCAGCTTCGGATTGAGCGTGCGCGCGACCGATGCGATGATCGTGCTGTCGATGCCGCCCGAGAGCAGCGCGCAGACGGGCGCGTCCGCGATCATGTGCGACTCGATCGACTCGGTGACGGCTTCGCGCACCATCCATGCCGCCTCCTCGATGCCGCAGGCTCCGCCGGTCGCGGATGCGGACATGCGGTGGCTCGCCACGCAGCGCACGCGCTCTCCGGCGAGCGCGTAGCGTCGCACCTCGCCCGCCTCGAGCGCATGCAGCTTCTGGTAGAGCGTGCGCGCGCCGAAGGTACGGCGGGGCATCTCCATGAACGCGGCCACGCTCGCGAAGTCGGGCATCGCGCGGAAGTGCGGGTGGGCGAGGATCGCCTTCGCCTCGCTCGCGAAGGCGAGTTCGAAGCCGATCGGCGTGGTGACTTCCGCGTAGTAGAAGGGGATGGTTCCGAAGGGATCGCGTGCGAGCACGATCTCGTCGCTGTCGACGAACCATGCGGCGATCGCGTACATGCCTCGCAGCTCGCGTAGTCCGTCGATCCCGCGGCGCGACAGAAGCGTCGCGAGCGTCTCGGTGTCGGATCGCGTGTCGAAGCGCGCCCCCTCGGCTTCGAGTACGCGGCGCAGTTCGCGGAAGTTGTAGATCTCGCCGTTCCACGCCAGGATGACGCGCGGCCCATCGCCGCCGCTGCGGAACGGTTGCGTACCGCCATCCGGATCGATCAGCGCGAGGCGCCGGTGCGTGAGCGCGACATGGCCGTTGTGCATGCTGCCTGCGGCGTCCGGACCGCGGTGCGCGAGTAGTTCACCGATCGCCACGCAGGCCTGTGGCCCGAGCGAAAGGCGCCGTCCTCGTGCTGTCGCAACCCCAAAGACACCACACATGCATGAGCCTCCTTTGCGGTCGGCTCGCGCCGGCCGCAGCACACGGTTCATGGCTATCGGCGATCGGGCGCGCGCGGTGCAGGCTTGCGACGGGGAATGGCTGATTCCGGCCGATCGATCGAGGCGGGGCTTGCGGGCGCCTCCCGGCTCTGTGACGATGCCGGGTATGAACGCGATAATCTCGGTGTCCTCGTGCCTGGTGGCGGTTCTCGGTCTTGCGGGTGCGGCGTCGGGCGATGTCGCCCTCGACACGCTCTTCCAGGATCACGCGGTGATCCAGCGGGACCGTGTCATCCCCGTTCGGGGAAAGGCGGCCCCGGGCGAACGGGTGACGGTTCGTTTCGGCGACGCGCTCGCGCACGGCGAAGCCGACGAGGACGGGCGGTTCACGATCGACCTTCCGCCGATGCCGGCCTCGCTCGAGCCGCGCGAGCTCGTCGTCACCGCGCCCTCGGGTGAAGCGCGCGCGCGCGATGTGCTCGTCGGCGAGGTGTGGTTCTGCTCGGGCCAGTCGAACATGGAGTGGACGGTCGACGCGTCGAACGAAGCCGCGCGCGCGAAGTCGATCGCCGCGAAACTTCCCATCCGTTCCTTCAAGGCGCCGCATGTCACCGCGAACGAGCCGCGCGACCGCGTGCCGGGTGCATGGCGCCTGGCCGACGAGGGGACCGTCGGCGGCTTCACCGCGGTCGGCTTCTGGTTCGGCGCCGATCTCGCCCGTTCGTTCGATCTCGAGGTGCCCATCGG
>JBEAQW010000133.1:0-5257 GCA_041163725.1 Planctomycetota bacterium | reverse complement strand
TCGCGCGTCGTGCCGGCCTGCGAGTGACGCTCAGCGCGGCGCGATGATCGCGGCGAGCCTTCCGCTTGCGGCGCCGTCGCGGCGGAAGCTGTGAAAGCGCGCGCGGTCGGCATAGGTGCACGGCGGCTCGGCGTCGATTGACGCGGGTGCGAGGCCGCAACGCGCAAGCTGCGCGCGCACGGCGTGCACGAGATCGGCGTGATGCTTCGGGCCGTGGATGCCGGGCGCGACGATGCAGTCGGCGAGATCCGCGGCGGCGAGCGCGTCGGCGACCTCGGGACCGATCTCGAAGTGCCGCGTCGAGATGCACGGACCAACTGCGGCGATCGCATCGCGCGGATCCGCGCCGAGCGCATGCAGCGCCGCGATCGCCGCGGGCACGATGCCTGCGACCACGCCGCGCCAGCCGGCATGCACGGCGGCGACGGCGCCCGACTTCGGGTCGGCGAGGAGGACGGGCACGCAGTCGGCGATCCGCACGAGGACCGGGTTCCCGCCGGGACGGCTCGTGATGGCGTCGGCCTCGGCCCGCGCGGCGAGCGTGTCTCGTGCGGCGACCACGCGGCAGCCGTGCACCTGGCTTGCATCGGCGACCGTTGCATCGGCGGCGATGTGCGCGGCCTCGAGGAAGAGGGCGTGGTTTGTCCGGATGGCGGTCTCCGCATCGCTGGGAAGTTCCGCGGCGACGCGTGCGTTCGCCTGCACGCTCTGAAGGTTGAGGGCGTCGAACGGCGGGGCGCTCACGCCCCCGATCCGCGTGGAGAAGGCGTGACGGAATCCGGCCGCCGCGAGCAGGGGGCTGCGGAGCGCGACGACGCCGGCGGGACTTGTGGTTTCCTCGAGCACCGGCGGCTTTATCGGCGAGGCACTGTGCGGATGCATGAGCGCGAATCGGCGCTTTGTTCGCGCGCGGCGGGTGTGTTGGCGACGCGGTGCGCGCGCTATCCTGCGCACCATGCCGCGCATCCTCCCGCTGATCGTCGCCTCGATGCTTCTTCCGGTTCCCTTTCTCGCCGCGTGCGGCGATGGGAACGGAGGCTACGCACCGTCGCCCGCGCCGTTCACGCCGCCCGCGCAGGACCTCACCGCGGCGAAGGATCCGAAGTTCCGTCCGGTGATCCAGGCGATCCTCGCGCAGCGCAAGGCTTCGAAGGATCTCGCGGCGTTCCGTGCAGGCTTCGGTTCGGGACCGATGGACGAGGACGGCGGCAAGAAGTACGGCGAGCTCTTCGCAAAGGTCGCGGAGCAGGGCGACAAGGTCGGCCAGCTCGCGGCCGGCTTCGAGCGCTATGATCGTCGCGTGTTCGATCTGATCGCGTCGCTCACCGACGCGCAGCTCGAGTCGCTTCTCAACCCGTGATGTGGGGCGCTGGATCGACGGTCGCGAGATCGACGGACGCGAGATCCGCGGTCACGAGATCCGCGGTCACGAGATCCACGGTCACGGGATCCACGGTCACTGGATTTCAGGCTTGACGATGCCGGGGAGCAGGATGCCCGACATGTACTTGTGCGCCGGGCGCGTGCCTGTCTCGACCGCGAAGTGGATCGGGGCCGACGCAGGGTCGGGCTGCATGATCTCGGCGAGCTCGCGGTAGATGATCGCGGGGGCGTCGATCGAGCCGTCCATGAACGACACCATCACGCGGCCGGGGTTCCACAGCGCGGGCGTGTCGATCCAGTCGCCGGCAAGACCCGTCGGAGGACGCACGCGGATGCACCAGCCGTGGAGGTTGTAGTTGTACGCGTCCTCCTCGGCGATCGTCGACATCGTGCGCGACGGCTGCGGGATCTGCGAGAGCGTGACGGTCTTGAACTGCGCGCCGCGGTAGGCGTCGGGGTAGTCGATGCTGTTGGGATCGGGGAACTGCCACCAGTCGTCGCAACGCTGGTCGGGGTTCAGCGCGCCGACGCCGACGAAGGCGTTGAACGAGTACGAGCGCACGCGGCCGTTCGGGCAGTTCGATGGCGGCGCGGTCAGATCGTTCGAGCTGATCGCGGTCGGATCGAGCGGCGAGATGTACGCCTGCGGCGTTCCGCCGACATAGTTCCAGAGTGCGCCGGTCTCGAGGCTCTTGTGCGTCTCGAGGTTGCCGGCGCAGAGCGCGCCGTTGGTGTTGACCCAGGTGTTCGGGATGGTCGGGAGTCCGCTGCCGACGATCGCGGAGTTGTCGGTGCGCGGTGAGGTGAGGCGCCCGTTGTTGTCGGCGGCGTAGGTCTGGTTCGCCATCGAGAGCTGACGCTGGTTCGACAGGCACGCCGTCGTCCTCGCCTGCAGCTGCATGTTGCGGATACCCGCGATCAGCGCGGCGAGGATGATGACCATGATCGCGACGACGACCATGAGCTCGACCAGCGTGAAGCCGGGTCGACGAGGGAGGTTGTATGGCGAGCGGATCGTCATGCGTGCTACCTGTAGAGACAGGTGGCCGGGGCCACCTTCGAACATCGGAGTTTACTACGCATCCCCTTGCTTTTCGTCGGCGTTCTTCGGCGAATCGCAGCGCGGGGCAATGATGTGCCCTCGATCGACCACGAGTCGAAACCCACCCGATCGGCTCCCGCCGCCGCTCCCGGCCGCGGGGGAGCGTCGTATTGAGGGGGAGCGTCGTATTGAATACGGCTCGGTACACCCGAGGCCGCACGGCCGGAGTCGGCTTTCGCGTGTGCAGGGCGCGGAGGGCGGTTTGCGCATCCGCACATCGAAAGCCTAACTTGCCGTGATGAGCGACTCACCCGACCGCGCTCCCGCGAGTTCCGAGGCTCGTCCGGCACCCTCCCCGCGTGCCGTCGCGCTCGTCGTTGTGGTTGCGGCACTCGGCTACTTCGTCGACATCTTCGACCTGCTGCTGTTCGCCCTCGTGCGAAAGGCGTCGCTCCAGGAGGTCATGGCCGACCAGCTCGTCGGGAAGTCGCCGCAGGAGGTCGACGCGATGCTCGCCTCGGCGGGTATCTGGCTCGACAACATCCTGCAGACGACCGGGCTCCTCGTCGGCGGCCTCGCGTGGGGAATCATCGCCGACCGCTACGGTCGCCTGAAGGTGCTTTTCGGGTCGATCCTGTGCTACTCGCTCGCGAACCTCGCCAACGCGTTCGTGCACGACACGACGACCTACGGCGTGCTGCGCTTCATCGCCGGCTTCGGTCTGGCGGGTGAGCTCGGTGCGGGCATCACGCTCGTCGCGGAACTCGTCGGCAAGGAACGGCGCGGCCTCGCGACGACCTTCGTGGCGGCGGTCGGCATCCTCGGTGCGGTCGCGGGCTTCTTCGTGACCGAGCTGGTTCCGTCGTGGCGCTGGGCGTTCGCGGTCGGCGGCATCCTCGGCCTGCTGCTCCTGGTGCTGCGCATCGGCGTGGTCGAGAGCGGCATGTTCCTCAACGCCGAGCGCGCGCATGTGAGTCATCGCGGTGCGTTCTGGCTGCTCTTCTGGCCACGCGAGCGGCTGGTGCGCTACGCATCGACCGTGCTGATCGCCGTTCCGATCTGGTTCGTGGTGGGCACGCTCGTCAAGTACTGCGATCGGATCATGCCGAGCCTCGGGCTGCCGATGGAGGAGAAGCCGAGCCCGGCGAAGGCGATCATGTGGTGCTACATCGGGCTCGCGCTCGGAGATCTCGCGAGCGGGCTGTTCAGCCAGTGGAGGAAGTCGCGCCGCGGGGCGATCCGGGTGTTCCATGTTCTGACCGTCGTCGGGATGGCGCTCTACTTCACCGTCGGTGCGCAGAGCCAGGTCGCGTTCTACGCCGTGGTCACCTTCATCGGGTTCGCAACGGGCTACTGGGCCGTGTTCGTGACCGTCGCCGCCGAGCAGTTCGGGACGAATCTCCGCGGGACCGCGGCGACCACGGCCCCGAATGTCGTGCGCTGGTCGGCCGCCTGGACCGGCGGGGCGTGGCTCTGGCTCATGGGCGACTGGGGGTCGCCGTTCTCGCTCCCCGCGTGGCAAGCGGCTCTTCTGGTGGGCGTGGTCGTGATGCCGCTCGCGATACTCGCGACCTTCGGCCTGCGCGAGAGCTACGGCACCGACCTCGACTTCAACGAAGACTGACGATCCCGGCCCTGCATAGACTGCGGTTCTTGCTGTACTCTCTCGACGCGGTTCTCCCCGCAGGAAACAACGATGTCGACCTCGCTCCGATTCCCCCGTCTGCTTCTCGCCAGCCTCGCCCCCGTCCTTGCGGTCGCGCTCGGTGCGTGTTCGGGCGTGCCGAAGGGCGAGGGCACCTATCTCATCACCGTGATGAACGCCGAGAGCGGCAAGCCCGTCGAAGGCGTCGAGATCGTGGCGACCGGAACCGGTGGCCGCATGCGCAGCGACACGCCGTCGATGGCGACGACCGATGACGATGGCAACGCGACCATCCTGTTCGGCAACTGGGGCGCGGTCGACCTGCAGCTCTACGCGGGCAACGCCACCGAGCGCTGGATGGTCACGCAGGACCGCATCGCGGTGAACGGCGGGAAGAGCAGCATGAACCCGCTGCGTCTGATCGTCGGTGCGGGCCGCAACGGTGGCACGCCGCTCTACAACCTCTCGATCACTCGTGTCGAGAAGGGTGCGAAGCAGGACAACTAGTGAGCGCTCGCGACTGGCGGTGGGTCGCGGCTGCGCCGCGAGTCCGCCGCTCTCGCTCGCTTTCTCGGGGGTGATGCGTTGCGACGCGCGGCGGGTGGGTCGCGCGCTTAGCCCACGAGTGACTCGATGAACGGGCGCGCGGCTTCGGCGACGCGATCGCATGTCCGTGCGAGGTTGCGCAGGAACGCGTCCTGCGTCGGCTCGTGGTGATCGACGAGGTCGGTGATGCCCTTCATGGCTGCGAGCGGGATGCCTTCGTCGCGGCAGACAATCGCGAGCGCCGCGAGTTCCATGTCCTTCGCGAGCGTGCGCTCCCGCGCGAAGAGCGCCAGTTCGTCGGATGTCGCGTCGAGGCTCGATCCGGTCGACGCGAGGCCGATGCGCGCGTGAAGCCGTGCGGCGATGGCGTCGAGCTGCTCGTCGGTCGGCGAGAGGCGCGTGTGTGCGCGGGCGAATGCGTCGTATCCGGGTAGCGCGACGCGCGCGTCGTGGAACATGCAGTCGCGCGCCACGACGAGGTCGGCGATGCCGAGGCCCTGCGACTCGAAGCCGCCCGCCGTGCCCATGTTGAGCACGAGGTCCGGTCTGCCCCTGGCGATCGCCCGGGTGAGGATGGTCGCCGCGGGGATCGGGCCGATGCGATCGATGCCGAGCGTGGGATCGACTCCGGGCACGACGAA
>JBEAQW010000132.1:0-15612 GCA_041163725.1 Planctomycetota bacterium | reverse complement strand
GAACGCGGCGAGCGCGACCGCACCTTCGCGGAACTCCCCGCCGACGGGCTCTTCTGGCTCGTCGAGGACGGATCCGAGCACCTTGAGCGGATCTTCACGGTCGACGGCGGCAAGCAGGTCTTCTGGTGAAGCCGACCGATGCAGCGCGCGCACCGCTCCGATTGATCGTCAACGCCGACGATCTCGGGCTGCACCCTGCGGTCCGGCGTTCGGTCGAGGCGTGCGCGGCGATCGGTTCGATCACGAGCGCGAGCATGCTCGCGAACGGTCCCGACCAGGACGCGCTCCGCCCGTATCCGGGCATCTCGCTCGGCGCGCATCTGAACATCCTGCGCGGACGCCCGATCTCGCCGGCTTCGGAGGTGCGTTCACTCGTCGGTCCCGACGGCCTCTTCCTCGGCAGCGTGCGCAGTCTTGCGCTGCGGATACTTCGTGGCGCGATCGATCGCGACGAGGTCCGGCTCGAGTGGTCGCGGCAGGTCGGACATCTCCGTGCGCGCGGCGTCGAGCCGGACCATGTCGACGGCGAGCGGCACACGCACTGTCTTCCCGGTCTCTTCACGGTGGCCTGCGAGGTCGCGCGCACGCACGGCATCGGCTGGATCCGCAGACCCGACGAACGCTACGGCAACCTGCGCCTCGGAGGCGGATCCATCCGCCGCGCCGTGCTCCGCGCCCTCTGCGCGCGTGCGCAGACCGGCCCTGCGCTGCGGACGACCGACGCCGTGTGGGGCATCGCCGAACAGGGCGCGTCGTTCTCCGCCGATGCGTGCGAGCGTGCGCTGAAGGGCATCGGTCCGCGCATCGTCGAGGTCGTCTGCCACCCGGGGCTCGAGCGCCCCGGCGATCCTGCGCCATGTCCCTCGTTCGGTAGGATGCGCGTCCGCATGAACTGGGAGGCCGAGCACCGCAGCCTCTCCGGCGGAACATGGACCGAGGTCGCATCGCGGAACGGATGGCGACTGACCTCGTTCGAGAGAGTCTGACCCGATGACGAGCGCACACGACCCGATCGAGATCTCCGTCGTCGCACCCGTGTACAACGAGCAGGAGTGCGTCGAGGAGTTCGTGCGGCGCACCGATGAGGCTCTTCGCGCGATCGGCGTCCCCTACGAGATCGTCGTCGCCTCGGACGGCTCGACGGACCGAACCAACGAGCTCCTGCGCGCGGCGGCGCAGCAGTACCCCGCGCTCGTCGTCCTGATCCTCGCGCGCAATGTCGGGCAGTGCAGCGCGCTCTACGCCGCGATCCAGGCGACGCGCGGCCGTGCGATCATCGTGACCGACGGCGACCTCCAGCACCGCCCCGAGGACATGGTGCTCCTCTACGAGAAGCTCAACGAGGGCTACACGCTCGTGTCGGGAAATCGCGGCGGCCGCAAGGAAGGGCCGAGCAAGCGCATCCCGAGCCGCATCGCGAACTGGCTCCTCCGCCAGGTCACCGGATCCGATGTGAAGGACATGGGCGGCTTCAAGGCGATCGAAGGCGACATGGCGCGCTCCCTCCGCCTGCGGCCCGGGCACCATCGCCTGCTGCCCGCGCTCGTCCACATGCGCGGAGGATCGACCGGACAGATCTGGGTCGAGCACCAGGCGCGCTTCGCCGGCAAGAGTCACTACGGCATCGGGCGTACCTTCGATGTCATCTTCGACATCCTCATGCTCGGCTTCCAGGCCAGCTTCAAGGCGCGGCCGCTCTACCTGTTCGGCCGCATCGGCGTCCTGCTGCTGCTCGTCGACTGCATCATCATGCCCTGGCTTCTCTGGGAGAAGTTCATGGATGGTGTGAGCATGGGCACGCGTCCGCCGTTCCTCGTCGCGATCATGTTCTTCCTCGCGGCGCTCTTCTTCCTCGCCATGGGCTTCGTGCTCGAGCTCCTGACCGACGCGAACAGCTCGATCAGCGGGACGAAGCCGTATGTCGTGCGCGAGAAGATCGGCGGATCGCGCGCCTGACGGCGTTCAGCCGCCGCGGCGCGTCAGTACGAGCGAGACATCGTCGGCGTATCCATCGCACGCACCCTCGCTGCGCTCGAACCGGACCGTGATCTCCGCGACACGCGCACCAGCGGGCACCGCTCCATCCGCCGCCCGCCTCAGGAAGCCCGTCGGCTTCTCCGCGCCGAACGCAGCCTCGCGGTCCTCGAGTGTCGCGGCAGGCAGCCGCTCGCGCGCGCGCACGCCGCCGAGCGCGTCGATGAACGCCAGCTCGACCCACGCGACATCGCGCTGTCTCGCGAAACCACCGAGCCACGCGGAGAGTTCGTACCCGACGCGTGCAGCGTCGATGTCGTCCTCCGCCGCCGCGAGATCGATCCGCTGCATGATCCGCGACTCGCCCGCGTTGCCGCCCACCATGAACGAGCGTCCGCGGGACGGCGATCCAGGCGTCGTTTCGTCCGGATAGTCCTCGTGTGCGCCGTAGGCGAGCGTGGTCGCCGCGCCGAGATCCGTCCATCCCGCGAGCCCGCGGTTTCCCTTCGGATCCTTCGAAGGCGACGAGCGTTCGGCGTCGCCGTTGTAGACGAGATTGACGCCGTACACGCCGCCGGCGCCGGCTGCGAGTCCGACCGCGCGCGAGTCGAGATCCCATGCGGGATCGACCGCGATGCCGAGATGCGCGAGCACCGTGGCCACCGTATCGACCTGGTTCACCGTGCCCCGCAGCACGCCCTTCGCCGCCGCACTTCCCGACACGATGAATGGAATCGTGCGGTGCTCGGGGATATCGCGACCGTGGCTCAGGTCGATGGTCCCGCCGTGATCGGTGACGACGATCACAAGCCAGTCCTCGGCTGCGCGCGTCGGACGGGCATCGATTGCCGCGAGCATCCGTGCAAGGTGCGCATCGGCACGCTCGATGGCCTCGAGATAGACCGGCGAGTCCGCGTGGAACCCGAACTCATGCCCGGTCTCGTCGACACGGCCGATGTAGGCGAAGGTGAAGTCGGCGCCGCCCGTCGCGAGCGCCTCGACGCAGGCGTCCACCTGCGGCATGTCGTTCTTCGTGTCCGCCAGCGAGACGCGCTCGTCGATCGGATCGGACTTCAGGATGCGCTCGCCGATCGGCCCCCAGTTCGCGAACATCGCCGTCCTCCGAGACGGATCCGCACGCTTGATCAGCGTGAACACCGAGGGATACGCCTCGTAGTCGCTGATGAGGAAGCGGTTGTCGACGACGCGGTGCTTGTCGGGCCACACGCCGCACAGGACATTCGACCATCCCGGTCCCGAGACCGTCTCCGGCGCCGTCGTCGCCACCAGCGTGATGCACCCGTCCGCGACCAGCGCGTCGATCGCGGGCGTCCGCGCCGCGACCATGGCCTCGGGCCGCATCCCGTCGATACCGACGAGCAGCACCTTGGGCTCGACCACCGTCGGCACAAGGGTCCCGAGCAGCGTTCCGAGAAGCGGGATTGCAGGCGTCATGCGCGGAGCCTACCGCATCGCGTTGTACGGAACGCGCGAGGCCGTACACTCGGTGCCATGCACAGGCACCTTGCCGCTGTTCGGGCAGCCCTCCCCGTCGTCGCGCTTCCGCTCGCATCCATGACCGCGATGGCGCAGAACGGCGATCGTGCCGGCGAGGTACAGGGCGAGCTTCCATCCGAGTGGCAGGTCGCGGACGCTCCGATCCGGAGCGCGACCGAGGAACTCGAGACCTTCTCGATCATCGACGGCTACCGCATCGAGCTCGTCGCCTGCGAGCCGCTCGTCGAGGCACCCGTCGCGATCCGCTTCGGTCCCGACGGACGACTCTGGGTCGTCGAGATGCGCGGCTACATGCGCGACGCCGACGGCGCCGGCGAGACCGAACGCAACGGACGCATCAAGGTCCTCAGCGACACGGACGGCGACGGCCGCATGGACAAGGCCGAGGTGTTCCTCGACGGACTCGTCATGCCGCGCGGCATCGCGCACTGGAACGACGGCGTGCTCGTGATCGAGCCTCCGCACATGCTCTTCTGCCGCGATACCGACGGCGACGGCCGCGCCGACGAGACGCGCATCGTCGCCTCGGGCTTCGTCGGTCAGGACAATCCGGAGCACGCGGGCAACGGCCTGTACTACACGCTCGACAACGCCTTCTCGTGCTCGCAGCACCATGAGCGATTCGTTCCGGCCGCCGACGGCGTCACGCTCTTGACAGAGCCGGTCTCTCCGCACGGGCAGTGGGGCATCAGCGAGGATGCGACGGGTCGCCTCTACTACTCGCCGAACTCCGATCCGCTGCTCGTCGATGTCGTGCCGAAGCACTACGCCGCGCGCAACCCGAGCCAGAAGGGCTTCGAAGGCGTGCCGATGCGCGCCGCGGCCGACATGCGCGTGTATCCGTCGCACCTCACGCCGGGCGTGAACCGCGGCTACCAGAAGGGCGTGCTCCGCGACGGTCGCCTTGCGAGCTTCACCGGTGCGTGCAGTCCGCTCGTCTACGAATCGACGCTGCTCGACGACATGCGCGGCACGGCCATCATCTGCGAGGTCGCCGGGAACCTCGTGCACCGCTACCGCCTCGAGGAGTCCGACGGCCGCATCGTCGCCTCGCCCGCCGATGGCGACCGCTCGTTCTGGACCTCGACCGACGAGCGCTTCCGTCCGGTCGCGACGACCACCGGACTCGATGGCGCGATCTATGTCGCCGACATGTACCGCGGCATCATCCAGCACAAGCGCTTCATGACCACCTTCCTCCGCACGCAGGTCGATGCGCGTGGTCTCGCGCAGCCGGTCGACGCCGGACGCATCTGGCGCATCGTGCCCGCCACCGGTACGGTCGCGAAGGCTCCGGATCTCTCGAGGCTTCGCGGTGCGCAGCTCGCCGCCGCACTTTCCTCGTCCGACAAGCCCGTGCGGGAGCACGCGCGCAGACTCATCGTCGAGAGCCGGGATCCGGCGGCGCTTTCGTCGGTGCGCGCCGCACTGTCCGCCTCGCCCTCCGGCCCCATCGCGCTCGAGCATCTCTGGACGCTTCATGGCGCGGGCGCGCTCGATGCGGAGACGCTCGATTCGGCGCTCGCAAGCGGCGATGCCCTCGTGCGCGTGCATGCGATCCGCATGGCCGAGTCCACCATGCCGATGGACAGGCTCGCCGGCGCACTCTCCCGCGCCATGACCGACCCTTCGTTCGATGTCCGCATGCAGGCCGCGCTTTCCGCGGGCATGCTCGACGCCGAACTCCGCATCGCGGTGCTCGAGTCGGCGCTGCGCGTCGACATCGGTGCGCGCGCCATGCGCAGCGCCGTCCTCTCGTCGCTCGTCGGCGCGGAGGCGCAGCTCCTCGACGCGATCATCGCGGGCATCGTGCTCACCGACGACTCGGTCGGTGCTCGCGCGTTCGCCTCCGAACTCACCGATCTCCTGCTTGACAACGGCAGTGGTCGCCCCGCACCCGACACCCTCCGGCGTGCGCTCGCGTCGATCGCCTCCGCGGCGGAATCGCGTCCCTGGCTTGCAAAGGTCATGCTCGAGCGCATCGCCGCGAAGCAGCGTCTGAACGCGCGTGAACCGGTCCAGCTTGTCGCGAACTTCGAGCCGGGCGGCTGGTTCGCCATGCTCGATGCCAACGACGCCGAACTCCAGCTCGCGGTCTCGATCGACCGCAACCTCTTCTGGCCCGGGCGCGAGGATGTCTCGTTCGTCCCGCCGAAGATCGCCAAGACCGCCGCCATGAGCTTCGAGGAGTTCGGCAAGCGCCTCTACTCGAACTGCATGAGCTGCCACCAGGCGAACGGACGCGGACTTCCGCCGGTCTATCCGCCGCTACGCGGAAGCGAGATCGTGCACGGCGACGCCGAGGTGCTCGCGAAGATCCTGCTCTACGGACTCGAGGGAAAGCTCGAGGTCGACGGTCAGGTCTACAACCAGGTCATGCCTGCCGCGCCGGTGAAGAGCGACGAGGAGATCGCCGCGGTGCTCAGCTATGTGCGCAGCGCATGGGGCAACTCGGCCGACCCGGTCGACGCTGCGCTCGTCGCGCGCGTGCGCGAGGAGACGAAGGGTCGTGTCCGCTCGTTCACCACGCGCGAGCTCGGCATCGAGGCGAAGTAGTCGCGCGTCACCCGCGCGCGATCTCGACGAACTCGACGCCGGCCTCCGCGAGGAGATCACGGCTCTTCGCGAGGTTCTCCATCCAGTGCTCGTCGCCTGCGCCGGAGGTGTAGGTCACCACGCGCACGATCCCGGCCTGGATGATCGACAGCGTGCAGTGCACGCACGGCGCGAAGGTCGTGTAGATCGTCGCGCCCATCGGCGTCACGCCGTTGCGCGCGCACTGGATGATCGCGTTCATCTCCGCGTGACAGATGAGGTCGTACTTCACGGGCCGCTCGAGCCGCTCGGGCCGGTCCTCGATGCCGCGCGGGAGACCGTTGAAACCCGTGGCGACGATCTGCCGCGCCGGACTCACGATCACCGCACCGACTCCACGCGACGGGTCCTTCGACCAGCGTGCGATCGTCTCGGAGAGTTCGAGGAAGCGACGGTCCCAGCGTGCGGCGCGGATCGGATCCTGCATGGCTGCAGGAATGTATCCGCTCACCAGTTGTTGAGCAGGATCGTGATGTCGAGCGAGTTCACCCAGCCGTCGGCGTTGAGATCCGAGCGGCGGATGGTGTCGTGCGGACCCCACTCGTCGAGGATCGTCGCGAGGTCCGGCGCACCAACCCAGCCGTCGCAGTTGATGTCGCCGATCGGCGCCGCGGGCGGATTCTCGAGCACGGCTGCATCGGCAGCGATGCGCACGCGACCCAGGAGACCTTCATGGGCGGGGTTCGTGATCACGATCGGATCGCCCGAATCGGCGAGGACGCTGAAGACGCTGTTGCGCACCTGGGGCGGCGTCACGGTCTCGCCCGGCCAGTCGGGGCGCTGCGAACGGATCAGGGCGACCGTGCCGCTCACGAAAGCGTTCGCGAATGAAGTGCCCTCCCAGACGGCGAAGTTCTCACCCGGGACGGGTCCGACGATCGAACGCTCGAGCACGGGGATTCCACCCACGATGTCCGAGTCGCCCGGAGCGGCGAAGTCGAGGCGCGTCTCCAGGTTGGAGAAGGGCGCCTTGTGGTCGGTCCAGTTCGTGGCCGACACGCCGAAGGCGTTCGGATCGCAAGCCGGATACTCGCGCGGATCCTCGGTGTTGCGGTTGCCTGCGGCGCCGCACACGATGATGCCCTTGGTCGATGCCTCGAGGACGACATCCTCGAGCGCGATCGAGTGGTAGGTCTCGCCGAGGCTCATGTTCACGACATGCGCGCCGCGATCGATCGACCACGCAAGCGCCTGCGCGATGCGGAAGTTGTTGCCGCGGCCATCGCTGTCGAGCGCGCGGGCCGACAGGATGCGCGCGTCGGGCGCAACGAGGTGGATGAGGCCGGCGACGAAGGTGCCGTGGCCGAACTGCTCGTCGACGACCCCGTCGTTGTCGCTGTCGGTTCCCTCCGCCACATCGCTCCACGAGGGCGATCCGGGCACGAAGCTCGCGCCGAGCGGACTGACCGCACCGTTGAAGATCGAATGCGACGCGTCGATGCCCGTGTCGATCACCGACACCACGACACCGGCGCCACGCGACACCTTGTGCGCGGCGTTCAGGCCGAGCAGCGGAACCGCATACTGGTCGAGGAAGGTGCTCGAACTCGTTCCGACGCCCGAAAGCCACAGACTGTCGGTGTTGCCCTCGCCGGTCTGGCCGACATAGTTCATCTCCGACCAGGTCAGCGTGCCCTGCGCGACCAGCGCCTCGAGCGCGAGCTGCACCTCGTGGTAGTGCTGGTTCGGTGCAAGCCCGTACGAAAGCAGGTAGATGGGCCGACCATCGATCTGGTCGATCACGCCGACACCCTGGAACTGCGCCGAGAGTGCCTTCAGTGTGACCGCGAGGGCCTTGGGGTTGGCCGTGCGGATGATCGCCTCACCCGGGACAAGCGGATAATCCGGCAGCCCCATGGCGAGCGCGTCGACGCAGAGCGCCGCAGCGATGGCGGTTGGAAGAATCGAGAACTTGATCATGAGACCGACCCTGTGACGACAAAGGGTGCCCACCAGGAAGGATGCTCCCACTTCTCGAGCGAGGCAAGCACTGCTTCGCGAAGTGCCGCGGAAGGGCGACATCCGCTTGAAATTGACCGGTGGAACGAGGTCGAGACCTCGAGTGCCGCTTGATCTCGGACCGACCAGAGGCCGGCGACGAGGCACCGCGCCCCCGCTGCGAGGAACGCGCGACTGATGCCTGCGAGCTCGTCGCCCGCATCGATGGCGTTCCTGCCCGTCTCGCAGCCCGCGAGGAACACGACCTCGGCGTCGAGATCGAGCTCCACGATGTCGCGGACGGGCATCCAGCCGTCGGCCAGGCGAAGGCCCGAGGCGTTGGGCAAGGCGCCGATAAATCGGCCATGGCAGGCGAAGTGCACCATCGATCGTCCGCGGATCGACGCGCGCACGCGCGCGATCGTCGCGTCGGTTCCACGAAGGAGCTCGACATCGCCATGACTGGCCAGGAGGTCGGCCTCCTGGTCGATCAGCGGGGCCTGCTCATCGGCGACGGCGACGACCAGCGGCCGCGCGTCGAACGCGCGGTCCGTCGTCCGTTCCGCGCACGCGATCGACGCGCTCGGCGCGGTCTGGATCTCGAACCGCTCGATGAGATACCGCTCTCCATCGAAGAGCGCCGCGAACGGAAGCGCGTGCAGCGGACCGAAGGGAACCACGATCAGACGCGCCGCGTCCGCGACCGAAGGAACCTGCTCGACCACCGGTGCGATCAGCATGTCGTGCAGCGCCCGCGACAGCGCCTTCACGGCGCGCAGGCTGCGCTTGTCGGCCGAACGCACGCCCGCACGCAGCTGGTAGAGCAGCTTGTCGATGACGGGGGAGACCTCCGACGCGTTCGCGATGCAACGCACCGACGCGATGCCGCCCTTCTGCGCGACGAAGGCCATCAGTTCCTCGCCGGCGATGAAGTAGGCGATCATCGCGTCGTCGTGCGAAAGCCGCGCGAGGATCTCGCCGGCCGGAAGAGGCTGTGCGAACAGCGACGCGACCCCGCGCGCACTCTGCTCGTGGGTGATGAGCCGATCGAGCTCGCGCTCGGTGGTCCGGAGTTCATCGAGCACCGCGGGCGACACGCCGCGCCGCTCGCCGGAACCCGCAGCATCGCGACCGATCGCCGCATGGAGCGAGGAAAGCCGCGCGCGCAGGCGCGAGATCTCGTCGCGTCGCTCCGCCGAACCGTCGGCGGAGCCGATGGACCGATCGATCGACCGAAGCACCGTGTCGAGCAGGACGCGGCTGCGCGCACGCTCGACGGTGACGAAGGCATCCTCGAGGCTCTTCGCATCGGAACGCTCGAGGAGGTCGAGCGCCAGGTCCTCGTACACGCGCATGCGCGATGCCGCGAACGCGGAGCGGAGGCGGTCGGCTGCGAGTGAGCCGCGCGTGTCCTCGGCGAGCCGCATGGCATGCGTGAGCGCGGCGATCGAACGGTCGAGGTGTCCGAGCGCGCGCTCGGAGTCGGCCTCGACGATCGCCGCATCGATCTCGACGGTGCGTACGCCGAGCGTGGCGGCACCCGATCGCGCGCTGCGCGCCGTATCGAGCGCACGCGCATGGTTGTTCAGCGCGAGTTCGGCGCGTGCCGTGCGGACGAGCGCGTTCGCGCTCTCGAGCGGACTCGCGTCGCGCATCGCTTCCGCAGCCAGGGAAGCGGACTGCTGCGCGTCGCCGAGCCGCAGTGCGATCTCGCTTCGGACAAGCGCCGCCGCGCGCGTGCCGCGTGCGTCGCCGATCTCGCCGGCCAGTTCCATCGCGCGCGCCGCATCGGCGCTCGCCTCGTCGATGCGGCCGGCCGCGAGCAGCGCCCGCGACCGCACGAGCGAACCGCGCGCCATCTCGGCCTTCAGACCCTTGCGTGCCGCGCTTCCGTATGCCGCGTCGACGGCATCGATCGCCTCGCCGTGCGCGCCGAGGATCGCGAGCGCCTCGGCTTCCTCGAGCAGCAGGCGCGCGTGGTGACCCGGCGCGAGGTTCTCGACGAGACCTTCCGCGCGATCGAATTCGCGCAGCGCCTCGCCGAACCGTCCTTCGCGCTGGAACAGATCCGCGCGGTTTCCGATCACGACCGCGTGTGCGAGCGGCAGCGTTGCAAGCAGTGCCTCGGCGCGGTCGAATGCGCCATGCGCCTCCGCAAGGCGATCGAGCTGCAGCAGCGTCTCGCCGAGCGTGTTCTCGATCGTCCCGCGTGCAGCCGTCTCCGACTCGGGCATCGCCGCGAGCGCACGCTCGAGGCAACCCAGCGCATCGGCGTGCTCGCCGCGGATCTTGTGGACATTCGCGAGGTTGAGTTCGGCGCGTGCGGCCAGATCGCCGCGGCCCGCTCCGTTCAGCGCGTCACGCGACGCGCGGCCACGCGCGATCGCGTCCGAGGTGCGTCCGAGCTTCGCGAGCGCGTGCATCGACGCGACGCCGGCGCGTGCATGCTCGATCGGATCGTTCGCCCGCAGTGCGGCTGCCTGCGCCTCATCCGAGCGGTTGAGCGCCTCGTCGAGCCGACCCATGTAGGCGAGCGCCGGAATGGTCGCCCGCAGCGCGCGCGCCTCGGCCGAACCGGCAGCGAGCTCGCGTGCGATCGTGGCGAGCGAGTCTCCGAGGCGGAGCGCACGGTCCGGCGTTCCAGCCGCCGCACGCTCGCATTCGTCGCCAAGCGCCAGCAGCGTCGTCGCCGCGCCACGCGCGTCGTTCGCGACGGCATCGCGTCGGGCGCCCGCATCGAGCGCTTCGAGACTCTCGAGCGTGAGTGGCCGATCTCCCGCGGACATCAGCCGGCTCCCGCCTCACCTGGCGAGACAGAACCAGTTTCGGAGTCGGGTCCGAGCGGAAGGACGATCGTCGGATACTCCGATCCGTCGGCCGCACGCGCGCTCACCACGAGGGTGTGCGCGTCGTCGGGCAGACCGATCGCGAACATTCCGAGGGAATCGGTCGAGTCGATCTCGCGGATGACGCCGCTGGCGTCGAGCACGGCGAGTCTCGCCTTCACGGGCAGGTCGTCCGTCTTCGTCATGACCTCGCCGACGAGGCGCACCACACCATCCTGCGCGGGTGTGCGCTCGGCGCGGATCACGAGTTCAGCGGAATCGATGGTCGCCTCGAGCAGGTCGGCGCCGCGGTCATCGCGGACGCCGGCGAGCGCCATTCCGCTCTCCGGATCGAGCCACTGCAGGACGGTTGCTCCCGCGCGGTCGAAGAGCTCCCCGATCGCGCCGAACATCGTCAGACCTGCGGCACGGCGACGCTCGAGCCTGCGTCCGAGCGCCTTCGCCTCGGCCACGGCTCGCGCAGGAGGCTCGTTTCCGAGGTCTCCGCGCATCGCATCCACGATCCTTCCGATCGGGGCGGTGGGCTTGGGGTTGAAGAAGGGATTCGTCATGTCGTCCTTCGTGATGTCGTCCTGCGTGCGTCCTGCGGGGGGATTGGTTCGAAACCACCGACCCGCAGGTCAGGAGAGCGCTTCGGATGGCCTGCGATACATGCCGGGTTCAGAAAGCCGCATTTGCAAAGGTCTTGCGCACCTGCGCTCACTCGTCTTCGTCATCCTGGTCGTCCCCGGCGGCGTCCGGATCCGCCTCGCCGAAGCCCAGCCGTCCGAGAATAACGCTCAGTTTCTGCAGGCAGCGCGCACGGGTCGGACCGATCGATCCGACGCGGATACCGAGCCTCTCCGAGATCAACGCGTAGTTCGGCTCCGGACCGGCGCCAAAGAGGGCCTCGAGAAGATCCTTGCACTTGCCGCCGAGCCGCTCGAGTCCCTCGCGGACGAGTTGCTTCTCGACCTGGGCGCGCGTCTCCACGGGGTCGTCGCGCTCATCGACCGGGTCGGTCCGGCGGTCGGGGTCCTCGTCAAAGGACCGCGCGCGTTCCGCCGCCTGCTTGGTCTGGGCGATCACGCGCCAGCAGCGCCGCTTGGTCGTGGTGATGAGCCAACTCGACAGCGCGCCGTCGTCCTGGATCTGGTCGATGCTCGACACCAGCGTCGTGAAGACATGCTGAAACACGTCCTCCGCAGCCTCCTCGCGCATCCGATGCTTCACGATCACGGACCAGACGAGGCGCCTGTACCGGTCGACCAACTGCGACCACGCCGCCGAGTCACCGCCTCGGCAGCGTGCAAGCAGGGTGGGGTCCGGCGCGAAGTCCGACACGACCGCAGTGTAAACACCTGACTGGCCAAGTGCTTTCGTCGCTTCGCCTTGTTACTGGCACACGCCCCACGCTCCGAGCACCACGGCGAGGTCGGCGCCGTTCACGACACCATCCCCGTTCGCATCGGCCCTCGGGTAGATGCCGCCATCCGTGCCCCAGACCGTGAGCACCGCCGCAAGATCCGCACCATCGACGATGCCGTTCTCGATGACATCGGCGGGACAGGCCGGGAGCGCGACCACGCTGATGTTGTCGAGCACGCAGCCTTCGGCCTCCCAGCAGCCGCCGCAACTGTGCAGCGTGGAGGTCGTTTGCGACATGGACTCGAAGCGAAGCATGGTTGGGCCGACGGGACTGAACTCGAACGAGTAGGTGAACCACTCGAAACTCCCTTCCCAAGCCAGCGCCACTTCCTGCGGGCCCATGGAGATTCGAAGCAGATCACTCTCGTCCAGGGCAGCGTCGAAGGTGAGGCGATAGCGCGTGCCTCCTTCGGTGGGAAGAAGCTGCTCGATGTATCCGTTGTTGTTGCAGCCACAGCAGACGGATCCCTGGAGCGAGATCGAGTAGAGACCTCCGCCTGCGTGCATCGGAATCAACAGGCAGTAGTCATCCGGACATTCCTGATTGCCGAAACGGTCAACCCGATAGCCAGCATTCGAGTTCCAGCCGGGAATGCCCGGTAGGAGCGAAGAGTGGCATGGAGTTCCTGCAGCGCCCTGCTGAACGCCCTCGAAGTCGCCACCGATGACGAGTTCGGCCTGGCTGGCAAGGCATGACGACACGACGGCGATCGCCGCGAAACCGACCATCTTCATGGAGTGCACCTCTCGTATTCGTGCGGATGGAACTTCCACCGCAGCGTCGAGACATGCACGACGGTCGGCCGCGTGTAGGCCAAGGCCGATATTCAACGCAAACAGGATCACTGCGTGAGGCCATCCACTGCTCCGAGTGCTGCGTCGGCGCTCCCGCCGAGCCGCTTCGATCGAACGACCCCAATCCGGCTCGCGCCTCACCGCTGCACCAGCCTCTGCACCACCTCGAGCTCCGCGTCGATCTCCTCTTCCGCAACCCCGTCGCGCGCGAGCAGTTCCGCGAGCACCGTCGCCAGCCGCCGGCTGACCGCCCGCACGATGTTCGCGCCGTTCGAGGTCGCCACGCCGGCCATCGGGCATGCATCGGCGTACGGAAGCCCATGCAGCACATGGAGTCTGAAGCACTCCCACCAGTGCTCGCGATGCTCGGCGAGCAGGCCCGCGCGCACGCGGTCGTGCGCCTCGGTCACCAGCCCGACGGCCCATGCCCGCTCAAGCGCCTCGAGCGCGGCGGGCTCCGTCGAGGAACCCAGCACCAGGTGGTCCGCGCCACCCACCCCGACATCGCCCCGCGCCCGACGCCGCGCCTCGGCGATCCCCCGGTTGCGCACATGGAGAAGAAGTCCGTTGACGAGCCAGCGGCGCAGCGGCAGCCCGCTGTCCACCCAGCGCTCGAGGTACGCCGGCTCCCCCAGCCGCGCCGCGAAGAAGTCGTTCACGAGGTCGGCCGAGTCGCCGAAGTTCCGCAGGCTCGAGCCCCTCACATACGCCCGGAGCGGCTCGAAGTACCGCTGCATGACATGCTGCGCCACCTCGCGGCTGACCCGGTCGTCCTCGACGCCGATCCGATCCGAGAGCCAGGTCTGGTGGGTGCTGGGGAAGTGATCGCGCGTCATCGTGCCAGATATGCGGCCCTGGTCCGGCCGTGTCGGCATTCTGCCACCGCTTCCACCCAACTTGCCATCCGATTGTGAGACAACCCCCGCATGGATCCCATTGGCGCGCCCGTGAACGACGACTGCTCCGACCTCGCCGCGCTCGATGCGGGCGACCGGGACGCGGGCGGACGGCTCTACGACCGGCATGCTTCCGTGATCTTCGCGCTCTGCCGCGAGGAGACGGGATCGCGCTCGGCCGAGGACGCTGAGGATGCCGTGCAGGAGACCTTCCTGCGCGCCTTCCGGATGCGCGACCGTCTGACCGACTGCACCGGTTTCCGCTCGTGGCTCTACGCGATCGCGCGGCTCGTCTGCAAGGAACGAAGGACCACGCGCGCCCGTGCGCGCCGCGATGTCGCCTACGGCCTCGACGCCGCGCGCGGCAACGCCAAGGAAGGACGAAAGCCGATGCCGACGCACACCATGCAGGCCATGCTCGATCAGCGGGGGGGCGCCGCGCCGTCCGCGCCGCTCGAACGGCGCGAGACGCTCGCGCGACTCGGCAGCGCGATCGACACGCTGCCCTACGAGGTGCGCATCGCGCTGCACCTCTTCTACCTCGAACCCGATCCGGTCGACGCGGCCAAGCGCGCGCTGGGAATCTCCCGCGCGCAGTTCTACCGACTCGTCGCCGAAGCCCGTCAACTCATCGCCGCGCAGCTCACGCGCGAGGATCTCCAGCAGTAGGACCACCGCCATGAATCACCACGACGACAAGAACCCCGGCGATGGAACGCCCGAACCCGTGCGCGGCGACCGGCTCGATGCGCTTCTGCGCGCATGGCACGACGAGAACCGCGACGGCGCCCGCGCGATGCGCGATGAACTCCTCGCCGAGCTCCCGGCACAACCCGCGCCGCGCGGCGTGATCGCACGCATCGGATTCCGCCGCGTGTTCTCCGCGGCGGCCGTCCTCCTCTTCTCGCTCGTCCTCGTGGCGCTCTTCGTCACGAACACCGAGAAGCGCGCGCTCGCCGACACGGGGATCACGCAGGTCGCCGAGGGCGGCGCCCTGGACGCGCTCGATGCCGACGGCAACACGCTCGGCCCGTGCCCGCTCCAGCACACCGATGTGCAGGTCGAGATCAGCGGCCTCTTCGCGCGGACCATCGTCGAGCAGACCTACGCGAATCCCTATCCGCGCACGATCGAGGCCGTCTACACCTTCCCGCTCTCGCACCGCGCCGCGGTCGACCGCATGACGATGGTCGTGCGCGGACCGGGTGGCGAGCGCTTCGTCGAGGGCGAGGTGAAGGAGCGCGCGCTCGCCCGCGCCATCTACGAGGAGGCGCGCGAGTCCGGCTATGTGGCGAGCCTGCTCGAGCAGGAGCGTCCGAACATCTTCACGCAGTCGGTCGCGAACATCGAACCCGGCGCCACGGTGAAGGTGCGCATCGCCACGATCGAGATCGCGCAGCGCCGCAACGGCGTCGCCGAGTATGTCTTCCCGATGGTCGTCGGTCCGCGCTACATCCCGGGCCAGCCGTCGTCGATGCCGAAGCTTCCGGACGGATGGGAAGTGCGGCAGGGCGTCGTGCTCCGTGCACCCGCCGGCATCGAGGTCGCCGAGGCGACGCCGTTCTCCGCATCCCGGCTCTCGCAGCTCCTCGACGGCTCCGTCCCCGTGCGCGCGCCGCGCAACGAAGCGATCGACGAACTCC
>JBEAQW010000131.1:0-5994 GCA_041163725.1 Planctomycetota bacterium | reverse complement strand
TGCATGACTACGGCGACCTCGTCGCCAAGCACAGGCTGCGTCGGCTCATCGGCGACGAACTCCCTGTCGAGGAGCACGCCCCCCTCGGGGCCATGCTCGACTGCGCGCAGGAGGGGCAGAATCCGCGCGAGTTCGCTGCAGTGGTCGTCATGCTTCAGCCCTCGTCCAAGCCGATGCCGCTGTTCAAGTCCCTCGAGCGCAATCCGCGGCTCCTCCAGATCGCGAAGGAATCGACCGGAACCGTCGGCCGCCGCTGGCGCGTGTACATCGATGACGAACCCCTCCGCCCGAAGGTCCTTCGCCCCGCCTCGTGGATCATGAAGCGCCACCCCGACTTCGTGCTGCGCGCCGACTTCAAGGGTGACCTGCGCGCGTCGGTGATGGCGTCGCTCGCCTTCGACGAGGGCGCGGGCGACAGCGAGCTCGCCCTCGCGCGCGCCGCGGGCGGGAGCCGCGCGCAGATCCGCAAGGCGCTCGACAACCTCGAGATGACCGGCCGCGTGCGCCGCCACCGCTCGAAGGCGGGGTCGCGCATCGAGTTGCTGAAGTTCGCGGGCGTGTGAGCGACAAAGCCCGCTTGCGGCAACCGCGCCACGCGGAGCCCGAGATCGGAGTAGGCGTTCGTCGGACCCAGGAAGGTGCGGAACGATGATCTGATCCGCTCGCCGCTGGAGGCGTGCGCCCCGCCGCGCAGCACGCGGTCGGATCCCGTCGGCGGTCCCGCGGGGTGGTCCTGGGTGTCGCGGTGTCGTTCGCCCAGTAGTCGCTGCACCGCTCGTACACGCTGCCGTGCATGTCGTGGATGCCGAGCGCGTTCGCGGCAAGCCCGTCGACGGGACCGCTCGCGGGCGAGATCGTCGAGATGGCGGTCGCGCAAGCGCCCCCTCGGTCGAGGACGGTCTGCGTGTCGGCTGCATCGATGACGCCGTCGGCGTTCAGATCGGCGCCTCAGGAGTTGCCGGGACACGGACCCCATGCCGAGGGCACGATCGCCAGATCATTGCTCCGCACGACGCCGTCACCGTTCACATCGCCAGAGCAACTCCAGCCCTGCGCATGCGCAGGCGCGGCCGCCACGGGCACGACGGCGAACCCCAGAACCACGAGCAGCGCGCTTAGGTGTCGATGCATCGATGAGGGCCCGAAAGACCAGGGAGTTCAGGAAGACCACGCCGCGGACCACCGAGACGGACGATCGGCGAGGACCACGCGGGAGGAGCACCGAATCCTGCGGGGTCGACATCGCGCCACACCGCCCGCGCACGGCTTCGCGGATATCCTCGCGCGTCTGAATGAACCCACGGATGCAGGCCTCGCTCCTTGTTGTCTGCGGCCCCATGTTCGCCGGCAAGACCACCGAACTGCAGCGGCGGATCGAACGCGCGCGTGCCGGTGGAAGCCGCGTGCTCGCAGTCAAGCCGGCTCGCGACACGCGTTTCGCCGAGCATGAACTCGTCACGCACGGAGGGATCCGCGTGCCCGCGCGCGCGGTCGAATCCCTCGACGAGCTCGTCGCCGATCCATCCGCCAGCGACTTCGACCTCATCGCCATCGACGAGGTCCACTTCTTCGCCTCGGACGCTGTCGCGCCGATTGCTGCACTCCGCGCGCGCGGGATCTCGGTCGCCGTCGCGGGCTGCGACATCGACCACTTCGGCGACATCTTCGCGCCGTTCGACGCACTCCTTCCGATCGCGACCGAAGTCGCCCGCATCCATGGCACCTGCCACCGCTGCGGCGCGCCGAGCACGCACAGCGAACGGCTGGTCGCGACATCCGACCGCATCATCGTCGGCGGCACAAAGGAGTTCATCGCGACCTGCGCGAAGTGCTTCCGCCCGAGCACGCGCTAGCGGTCCGGCGCATGCACCGCGATGAAGTCGGCACCCGCGCGGTACCGCTCCGCGTGACGCGCGAAGGTGGGCTCCGCGACATGCGTGAAGAAGTGCTCGAGGTACTCGAGCGGCCACGGTCGATCGCCCGCCTGCTCGCGCGCCACCGCCCGCGCCCACCGGACCTCGCGCGGCACCTCGACGAACACCGCGATGTCGACATGTCCGCGCACCGACTCGTGCAGTGCGTGCAGCCCCTCGACCACGACGACCGGCGCGGGCTCGACATGCAGCTCGCCGACCCGCGAGTGCGACTCGAAGCTCCACTGCGGGATCCGCGTCGCCCGCCCCGCGCGCAGTTCCGACAAGTCCCGCGCAAGCCGCGCCAGGTCCGACGACTCCGGCAGGTCACGGAGATCCTCCCGCGTCCGGTCGTAGTCCGGCAGATAGTGGTCGGTCGCCACCACGAGCCCCCCGATCGCACGCGCCAGCGTCGACTTGCCCGCAGCCACCGCGCCCGTCACGCCGACGACCACGCGCGGCAACCCCGCGGCGACCGCCGCGGCGCGGATCGCCGCTGCCGCATCGTCCATCGAAACCTCGACCTGCCGCTCGGGAGCCATCGCCGCGCAGCATACGCGCCCGTCGGTCCCGTCTTCCCACCTACCCGTATCCTGCGCGTCGCATGAACCCGCTCGGACTCCTCGGCGTCGCCACCCTGCTCGCCCTCGCGTTCGCGCTGTCGACCAACCGCCGCGCGATCCGCCCGCGCACGGTGCTCGCGGGCCTCGGCCTCCAGCTCACGCTCGCGTTCCTCCTGCTGCGCTTCCCGCCCGCCGTGGCGCTCTTCGACACCTTCGCCGCCGGCGTCGCGCGCGTCATCTCGTTCGCCGACGAGGGGACGCGCTTCATCTTCGGCGCGGCCAGCGATGCGGGCGGCGCGTGGGGCTTCATCTTCGCGGTGAAGGTCCTGCCGATCATCATCTTCTTCGCGTCGCTGATGGCCGTGCTCTACCACCTCGGCGTGATGCAGCGCGTCATCGCGCTCCTCGCGGCGCTGCTCCGCCGTGCGCTCGGCGTCACGGGCGTCGAGGCCATGTCGTGCGCCGCGAACATCTTCGTGGGACAGACCGAGGCTCCGCTCACCGTTCGTCCGTTCATCGCGCGCATGACGCGCTCGCAGCTGATGGCCGTCATGACCGGCGGCTTCGCGACGATCGCCGGCAGCGTCATGGCCGCCTATGTCGTCATGCTCGGAGGCGACGATCCCGCCACGCGCGCCGAGATCGCCAAGCACTTCATGATCGCGTCGGTGATGAGCGCTCCCGCCGGCCTCGTCATGGCGAAGATCATGATGCCCGAGACCGAATCGCCGCCCGACGAGTCGATCGACGGCCTGCGCGGTGTCGAGCGCGGCTCGTCGAACATCGTCGACGCCGCCGCCGCCGGGGCGTCCGACGGCCTCAAGCTCGCGCTGAATGTCGCGGCGATGCTCGTGGCGTTCGTCTCGCTCATCGCGCTCCTCAACTGGCCGCTCGCGGCACTCAGCGAGTTCGACGCGGAGTGGCTCCCGATCGCCACCTGGCGCGGCGAACTCGGCATGCCCGTGCTGACCTTCCAGAACATCCTGGGCACGATCCTGCAGCCGCTCGCCTGGATGATGGGCGCGGGCGCCGACGCCCACAAGGTCGGCGCGGTCATGGGCCAGGCCGTCGTCGCGACGGAGTTCGTCGCGTACCTCGATCTCGCGGGCATGGTGAAGTCCGGGGAGATCTCGGCACGCGCATCGACGATCGCCATCTACGCGCTCTGCGGCTTCGCGAACCTCCCTTCGATCGCGATCCAGATCGGCGGCCTCGGCGCGATGGCGCCGGAGCGAAGGGGCGAGATCGCCGCGCTCGGACTACGCGCGATGACCGCGGGTGCGCTCGCGTGCTGGCTCACCGGCGCAATTGCCGGCGTGTTCGTCGGCTGACCTGTCGGCGCGACATCAAGCCTTCACCGGCCGCGTCACCCGCCCGCGCCGCATCAGATCTTCACAAGCCGCGTCACGCGCCCGATCGGCACCCGTGGTTTCACCGCTTCGGCGAAGGACTCGCCGAAGCTGAAAACCGCCCGCGCCGCATCAGACCTTCACCAGCCGCGTCACGCGCCCGATCGGCACCCACTCCACCACGAGGATCGAACCATCGGCGAGGAACATCGCCGAGTGCGGGTGGACGAACTTGCCCGGGATGAAGTCCTTGCGCGCGGCGCCACGCAGGTTCGTCGGGTGGCCGTCGCCGAGCACCGCGAGAGCCTTGTTGTCCTTGCCGAGCAGCTCGACCGCGCTCGAGAGATCGGGCACGAGCAGCATGTCGCCGCGCGTCTTGAAGTGGCACGGCTGCCGCATCGACTCCGTGACGAACGACGCGTGCTTCCACGGCTTACCCGCGCCGTTCTCGGCGAAGTACTGGATGCGTCGATTCGAGCGGTCGGCGACGGCGAGCGTCCCGACGCGATCGTCCCACCAGAGCCCGTGCGGGCAGGCGACCTGCCCCTCGCCGTTCCCCGGTCCGATGATCGTCTCCTTGTACGCGCCATCCTTCGTGAAGCAGTGCACGAAGCTCTTGCCGTACCCGTCTCCGACGAAGATCTCGCCCGACGGGCAGAACGCGACATTGGTCGGATTCCAGTCGTTCTCGTTCGCGTAGACCTTGGCACCCGCGAACTCCGCCTCGACCGGCGCGCCCTTCTCCCACATCACCGTGCCGTCGAGCTTCGTCTTGAGCACGCGGCGACGGTTCACATCGCAGTGGTAGAGGTACTCGACGCCATCCTCCGTGCGGATATCGAGCCCGTGGCCGCCGCCCTTCATCTGCGGAAGCATCGAGCGCACGAACGCGCCGTCCTTCGTGAAGACATAGACCGCGTCGTCCTTCGTCGCGCCGCCGCCAACCGTGTGCGAGATGTAGATGTTGCCGGCGGCATCCTGCGCGCAGCCGTGCGTGTCGCCCCAGGCGAGGCCTTCCGGCGCGACGAGCCAGTCGTGCTCCACGCGGTAGGTGTGGTCGCCGCTACCCGTCGTCACATCGCCGGCGAGCAGCGCCGAGGCGAAGGCGTTCGAGAACGGCGAGAGCGCGGCCATTCCCGCAGCGGTGCGGATGAAGGCGCGGCGTGAGTCACGGGAGAAGCGGTCGTCGTGCATGCGCGGAGCGTACCGCGCGCACGGTTCACGCGGGCTTGTCGGCCGATGCTTCGGCTGGCTTCTCGGCCGGCGGGTCCTCGGGCATCGGCGGGCCCTTCGGCTGCGCGAGCGGGAGATCCCCGCCCACGACCTGCACCCTGCCACCCGCGCCGATCGAGGCGATCGCCTCCGGCGTATCGAGCCCGGTCTGCCAGACATACACGCGCTTCAGCGCGGTCTGCGCAGCGAACCACGCCACGCTGTCGGCGCCGACCTTCGATCCGACGAGGTTGATCGACTCGAGCTTCGGAACGCTTCCGAGCGCGCGCAGCCCGGCGTCGCCGACGGCCGTACCGTCGAGGCGCAGCCGCTCGAGCGCCGCAAACGACCCGAGGGCCGACACACCTGCGTCCGTCAGCGCCGACTGCGCCAGATTCAGGTTCACGACCAGGGGCGCGATGTCGGCGAAGAGCGGCGCATCGGCGTCCGCGATGGGAGGCTCCGCCCGGCTCGCGTTCACATCGAAGTACGGGCTGTCCGCTGCGATCGGCTGCACGAGCACGCCGCGCGCGATCAGCGCCTTCGCGGCTGCGTCGGCCTTCGCCTTCACGGCCGCGTCCACGCGGTCGACCACCGTGGCCGGACCACCCGGCGCGGCCGCCGTCGATGCGTCTCCCGCCAGAGCGGCCTCGGTCGCGTCGGGATACGCGGCGCCGTCGTCGATCCACTTCCGAATGACCGCCTTCTCGTCGTCGGTCAGTCCATCGCCCTCCGGCGGCATCGCGTCGGGATCGGCGCGGTCGAGCACGATGCGCTGCAGCAGCAGGCTCTCGGCGGACTTGCCGGGAACGACCGTCCAATGCTCCTCCTCGCCATTGAAGAGCCACGCCTCGCTGTCCATCCGCAGGCCGCCCTTCTGCTTTCGCGCACCGTGGCACTCGAAGCAGTGCGACTCGAGAACGGGCCGGACCTTCTCGATGAAGAAGCGGTCGTTCG
>JBEAQW010000130.1:0-9203 GCA_041163725.1 Planctomycetota bacterium | reverse complement strand
TCGTTGCCGCGGACCGCCACCGAGATGATGGCGCCAGCCGCGAGCACCGCGCTGACTCCGAAGAGGATCGGACGCAGGCTGATCCAGTCGACGCTCGGACGAAGCAGCCGACCGAGCGCGGGAACGACCGTGGGCAGCATCGGAACGCGCTTCAGGCCGAGGCCCATGAGCGCGTCGTATATCGCGCGCGTGACGAAGAGTCCAGTGAAGAGCGTGGTGATGACGCCGATGACCATGGTCAGGGCGAAGCCCTTCACCTCGGTCGCACCGACCTTGTAGAGCACGACGCAGACGATGACATTGGTGATGTTGCCGTCGACGATGGCGCTGAGCGCGCGGCGATACGCGGTCTCGATGGCGGCCTTGAGCGGCTGGCCGGACTCGGTCTCCTCGCGCAGGCGCTCGTAGATCAGCACATTCGCATCGACGGCCATGCCGGCCGTCAGCGCGACGCCGGCGAGGCCCGGCAGCGTGAAGGTGCCGTCGATGAAGGCCATGATGCCGAAGATCAGGAGCGCGTTCACGGCGAGGGCGATGTTCGCGACGACGCCCGCGAGGAAGTAGTACCCCAGCATCACCAGGCAGGTGATGGCGACCGAGAGAACCGCCGCCTCGAGGCCCTTGAACAGGTTGTCGGCGCCGATCGAGGGGCCGAGGATGTTGATCGAGATCGGATCGCTCGAGACCTTCGCCTCGAGGCTGCCCGCGGTGAGCACGCGCACGAGGTAGTCGATCTGCTCGCGCGAGAAGGTTCCCGAGATGCTGCCGTTGCCGAAGATGGTGCTCTGGATGGTCGCGGCGTTGAAGACCTCGTCGTCGAGCACGATCGACATCTGCTGCTGCAGGTTGCCGCCGGTGAAGCGACCCATGCGCGCGGCGCCCGGATTGTCGAGGCCGAAGATCACATTCGCACGGCCGATCTCGTCGGTGCCGACGCCGGCCTTCGTGATGCCCCAGGCCTCGCCGACATCATGCGTCATCGACTTGGTCGGCGAGTCGTAGAGGAGCAGGTAGACATCGCCCGCGAACTGACCGGCGGTCAGGCGGCGCCCGGCGAAGAACGACGCCGGGTCGGCCTTCGCGGCCTCCTCCTCGGCGGGCGTGTTCGCGAACTGCGCGATGTTGTTGACCTTGAACCACATCGCCATGCCCGGCTCGCCGGCGCGCGGACCCTTCGAAGCGAGCTCGGCGCGGAGCTGCTCGGGATTCACGCCCTGGGGCGCCGAGGGATCGACGGCGATGCGGAAGTCGAGGACGCCCGCGCCGCGGAGCAGTCGCATGAGGTCCTGCGGATCATCGAGGCCCACGCGCTTGGCGAGGTAGGCGTCGCTCGCCGCGACCACCTGGTCGAGGTCGGCCGCGAGCGCGGGGAACTCGCTCTTGATCGCGCCGATCTCGATCTCGCGAAGGCTCGGGCCGAGCTTGGCCGAACCATCGTCGTTGCGGACGATCTTGCCGGCCGGGTCACGCTCGGGCTGCGGCGTGGTCGGGAGTTCGAGCGCCTTCGTCAGCCGGGCGGGAACAAGCGTCTTCGAGAGCGCGGCGGCGCGAAGTCCCTCGTAGCGGATCTCGGCGGCGACGAGCTTGTCCTCGGCGGGTCCGAGCTGGTCCGCAGTCGCGCCCTGCTGTTGCAGGCTGCCGAGATCGGTGCGCGCCTGCTGGAGCGAACGCCACGCGGCCTCGAGGTCGACGATGGCGGGATTCTGCTTGGCGAAACGCTCGGCAGCCGCGCCCATCGAGAGCGCCGCGTCGAGTTCCATCGCGGAGATCTGCGTCTTGGCGAGGAACTCCTCGACCTTCGACTTCGCCGCCTGCTGCAGACCGCGCACTTCCTCGGACGGAAGCGGCATCACGACCTCGATGCGGTCGGCACCCTGCGGCTGCATGGCGATGTCGAGCACGCCCTGCGGATTGACGCGCCGCTTGAGCACATCGATGACCTTGCCGAGCGCCTCGTCTGCATCGCCGGTGTCCGGCACCTTCACGGAGTAGACCAGGCTCACGCCGCCTTTCAGGTCCTTGCCGAGGCGGATATCCTTCACCGCGAGTTCCCATGCGCAGAGGGCGCAGAGTGCGGCGACGAGGGCGAGCTTCATCCAAGCGTTCTTCATGTTCGGGTCCAGTTCTCTCGCGCTTTCTGCTGTCGCGCCCAGGGCCGTCCTAGCCATCCGTCGCACCCGCCGCATCCATTCCGATGCGACGCCGACGGGCCTCTACCATCGGTCCGATCAGGGGTTGGCTGTCGATGATTCCTTCATCACAGCCTCGATCTTGCTGCGGGCGACGGTGATCTTCGTGTTCGAGTTCTCGTCGACCTTGAGGACGACGACATCGGGCTTCACCTCGACGACGCTGCCGATAATGCCGCCCGTGGTGCGCACCTGGTCGTTCTTCTTGATCGAGGACATCATCGCCTCGAACTTCTTCTTCTCGCGGCGCGCGCCAAGCACGCTCGACACGATGAGCGCGAGCACCACGGCGAAGAGCATGACCGTGATGAAGTCGAAGCCCTGACGCGGCGCCGCAGTACCGGCGGGCGCGCCGGGTCCACCGGGAGTGGTCGTGGTCGCGGCAGCGCCCGCATCCGGCTGGGCCGTGAACGGCGGTGCGGAGTCGGACTGGGCGATCATGGAAACGGCATGCACGGACATCGACATCACCTCGGGAACAACGCCACGGGCGCTCGCTGACTTCAAGACAAGTCGCGCGTGGACTTCGGCTTCGGGATACGGCGACCACCGCGGCCGACTCGGTCGGCGGTCGCTCGGAGCATCACCTCCGAGCATCATCTCGGAGGATCACAACGACTCCCCGGACGCGGGCGAGATCGGCCCACGCAGCACGGGCCACCTCGATTCGAGGCCGGACCAATCATCATCACCGATCGTGGCCCGGATGTCCACCATGAGCCGCTGGAAGTGCCGGAGGTTATGGACACTCAGGAGGGTCGGACCGAGCATCTCGTCGGCCATGAAGAGATGGCGGATGTACCCCCGGCCGAAGCCCCCCGCGCAGGCGAGGCAGTCGCAGACGGGATCGATCGGCCCTGGATCGAGGCTGTGGCAGGCGTTGCGGATGCGGAGGGCGCCGGTCGAGGTGAAGGCATACCCCTTGCGGCCGTTGCGGGTCGGAAGGACGCAGTCGAACATGTCGACCCCCGCCTTCACCGCGGCGACGATATCCCGCTCGTAGCCGACGCCCATGAGGTAGCGCGGCTTGGCGTCGGGCAGCATGGGTGCGACCGCGTCCACGGTGCGGTGGATCTCGTCGGGGCTCTCGCCCACGGCCACCCCGCCGATCGCGAAGCCGGGGAGGTCGAACGAACAGATCTGCTCGACGGAACGGCGCCGGAGTTCGAGGTCGGTTCCGCCCTGGACGATGCCGAAGAGGCCCTGCTCGCCTGGCCGTGCATGCGCGGCGATGCAGCGCTCGAGCCAGCGCGCGGTGCGGTCGATGGCCTCGGTGAGGCGGCGCGCATGATCCTCGGGATTGCTCCGCCGCTTGCGCGAGAGCTGCGGATCGGCGATCGCCTCGTCCGGCCGCCTCGCCGGCGGGCAGTCGTCGAACGCCATGATGATGTCGGCGCCGATCTGGTTCTGCACGGCGATCGAGCGCTCGGGCGAGAGCATGACGCGCGAGCCGTCGACGAACGAGCGGAACTCGACGCCCTCCTCGGTGAGCTTCGTGCCCTCGGTCATCGACCAGGCCTGGAAGCCGCCGGAGTCGGTGAGGATCGGCTTCGGCCAGCGCATGAACGAGTGGCTGCCTCCGAAGTGTGCGACCCGCTCGGCACCGGGCCGGAGCATGAGGTGGTACGCGTTGTTCAGGATGATCTGCGCGCCCGTCGACTCGATCTGGTCGGGCGTCAGCCCCTTCATCGTGGCCGCGGTCGCGACGGGCATGAATGCGGGCGTGTCGAAGGCACCGTGGGGCGTGGAGACGCGGCCGCGCCTGGCGCGCGTCGACTTCGACCGCGCGAGGAGCTCGAACGAGACCGCCGCACCTCCCGCGCGGTCAGCCATCGCGGCCCCGCTGCTCGTCGGTCGCACTGCGCAGGCTCGCGCGCTCGCGCTCGGTGAGGCTCGCGAGCCCCTTCTCGCGCACCTTGTCGAGGATGCGGTCGATCTCGGCGTCCGACGCGCCACGCTTCTTCGGTCTCGGCGCGCGTCGTCCGTCGAACCGGTGGAAGAACGGGAAGAAGTCGTCGAGGAGATGCGGGCGTCGTGCGATCCACCAGCCTGCGATCGCGCCGCCCAGATGGGCCGCCTCGCCGCCGGCGTTCTGGCCGTGCTGGAGGAGGGTGAGCACGGCCACCGCGATCAGCACGAGCGCGAAGTGACGCAGCTTCACCGGCAGGATGAAGAGCACGAGGATCTCCTCGTCGGGGCGGAGCCAGGCGGCGGCGAGGATGATGCCGTAGACGCCCGCGCTCGCGCCGATGAGCGGCAGGTAGGGGTTGTTGAAGAGCAGCCCCGGGATCGCGAACTCGCCGTCGGTCGCGCCGAGCACCGCGAGGCCCGCGATGTTCAGCAGGAAGTAGAGCAGCGCGCCGATCACGACGCTGAGCGTGAACACCGCGAAGAAGCGGAGGCGACCGAACGCCTGCTCGACGATCGGACCGAAGATCCAGAGCCCGAGCATGTTGAAGAGAAGGTGCGTCAGGCTGACATGGAGCAGTCCGTAGCCGACGAAGCGCCAGAACTCGAGTCCCTGCGACGCGCCCCACTTCGCGGGCACCCAGAGCGCCTGCGCGGTCGTGAACTGCAGCGCCCCGCGGATCGGACCGACTCGGTCGAACCGCGCGACGGCGAGCGGATCGGCCCCCGGCAGATCGGGATCGAGCGCCTCGCGCACGACGCCGTTTCGACCCTGCGGGACATTCCGCACCAGGTAGTCGCCGCGCTCGAGACGGGTCATCCACGATGTGGTCGCGTTGCCGACGAGTTCGATGCCCTGCTGCACCGCGGATTCGGTCTCTGCGCGCTGCTGCTCGAGCGCCGCGACCGCCGTGGAGTCATTCGCCGCGCGTGCGCGGGCGAGCCGCGCGTCGATCTCGACGACACGCTGGACGAGCGCCTGCACGCGCTGCTGCAGCTGCGGTGCAACGACCCACTGACCCGACTGCACCATGACCGGGGGGAGCGCCGCATCGAGCACGAAGACCGCCGTGCACAGCGCGATGATGATGATGCTCGCGGTCACGCCACCGCGTGGGGAGAGCGACCGGATCCGGCCGGCGCTCCATCCACCCGAACGCGGCTTCGCGCGCGTGTCGACGGCGTCCCGCGCCCGCGTGTAGTCTCGATCGGTCAGTCCCATGCGCTGCGTTCCCTCGTGGTGGGCCGCGAGTGTACGCGCGCGACGCCCCGTGCACACGCCGCTCGCGCGGCTACGCGTCGCCCCTTCGCCGTCTTTCGTCGGTCGCGCGCTCGAGGACCTTGCGCTCGGCTTCGGAGAGGCTGCCCATCCCGCTGCGGGCGATCTTGTCGAGGATGCGGTCCATCTCCGCCTCGCCCTTCGCGCGCTGCGCCTCTCGCTTGCGCGTCTCCTCCGCGGCCGCGCGCGACTCGGCGACCTCGAGTTCCTCCTCCATGTGCATCAGCTCCGAAGGATCGGGGTCGAACCCGAGGAAATCCTTGCGACGCTCCATCTCCCGCGCGGTGAGCACGCAGATGAAACCTCCGAAGACGGCGATGCCGAGCAGCATGGTGCTGTCGGCGACGAGCGCGCCCACGCCGAGCGCGACCGCGCCGACCACGCCCGCCCGGCACGCGATCCGCATCGAGCCCGTGTAGCCGCGGCGCCTCCACAGCGCCGCCTGGAGGATGCGGCCGCCGTCGAGCGGGAACATGGGGAGCAGGTTGAAGAGCAGCAGGAACCAGGCGATCGCGTTGGTCACGACCAGGAACATCTGGCTCCAGCCGCCGAAGTCCTCGCCGAAGTCGGCGCGCTGGATCATGCCGCCGAAGTCGAGCGGATTCGGGATCGCATAGCCCCACCACTGCCCCGAGGTCAGGCCGAGGATCGGCGTGATCGCGAGGATGAGCGCCACATTCACGAGCGGCCCGCCGGCGGCCGTCCAGAAGTGCGCTCCCGGGCGCTCGGGCGGGTTGCATGAGGCGAGGCCGCCGAGCGGCCACATCAGGATCTCGTCGGCGGTCCCGCCGACCATGCGGCAGGCGATGCAGTGACCGAACTCGTGCAGCAGCACGACGAGGAAGAGCGACGCGAGTCCGAGCAGCGTGGGCAGCACGCCGACGGCGCCCTGCCCGCTGACGCTCGCGGCGTGCGCGAGCATGACGAGCACGAACACCAGGAAGAAGAGGTGCAGGCGCACCGTGATCCGCGCCACGCGCATGATCGGGAACGACCACGACATCGGATCGTCGAACGACGGGCGCGCGCCGCGCCAGTCTCCGCCGAAGCCCGAAGGCCGCTCGCGCCCGTCCGGATCGTTGAAGTCACTCATGCGTCGCCTCCGCGCGCCGGAGCGTCCAGAGCAGGTACGCGCCCAGCGTCTTGCCGTCGACGACCTCGCCGCGGACGATGGCTTCGCGCAGGGACGGCTCGTCCATCACGACGACCTCCAGTTCCTCGCCTGGTTCGAGTCGCTGCGGAACGGGCACGAGTCCGGTGGCGAGGAAGACATGCATCCGCTCATCGGCAAAACCGGGCGAGGTGTAGAACCAACCGAGCGATTCGATCCGCGAGGCGCGGTACCCGGTCTCCTCCTCGAGCTCGCGGGCGGCCGCCAGCGCGGGGTCCTCCCGCCCTCCCTGCGACGCAGGCCCCGGCTCGAGCTTGCCCGCGCAGAACTCGACCAGCCAGCGATCGACGGCGACGCGGCGGTTCCGGACGAGAACGAGGGCGCCGTCGTCACGCTGTGCGATCACGGCAACGGCGCCGGGATGCCGCACGACATCGCGGATCCGGACCCCATCGCCTCCCGCGATCGGCACCCGCAGGCGCTCGACGGAGAACACGGGGCCCCTGTGCGTGACCTCCGGCTCCGAAAGCGCGGCTCCGAAGGACTCGGTTCCGGAAGGATCGGGGAGATCGACTTGCGGATCTGGCATGCGGGGGACGATCATAGGGCGATGCTCCCCCCGAAGGGACCAACTTCCGCTGCGAGCGAGAACGAACCGGTCGGCGCGTCCGGCGCCGATCCGTCGTCGGCTCCGCAACCGTTCGCAGCGACGGGCGATGCGGGTCCGTCGGCGGACGCTCCCGTCCGTGTCGTCGATCTCGTGAAGAGCTTCGGCCGCGTCCGCGTGCTCCGGGGAATCACGCTCTCGTTCCCACGAGGCAAGACGACCGTGGTGCTCGGACCGTCCGGCTGCGGCAAGAGCGTGCTGCTGAAGCACCTCATCGGCTTGCTGCGCCCGGACCGTGGCGCGGTCTACTACGAGTCCGAGCGCATCGACAACCTCCCCGAGCGCAGGCTCGCGCCCATCCGGCGGCAGTTCGGCTTCCTCTTCCAGCAGGGTGCGCTGTTCGACTCGATGACCGTCGCGCAGAACATCGCCTTCCCACTGCGGGAGCAGGAAGGCGGCCAGCCGTACGACGAGGAATCGCGCGTGCGGTACGTGCTGCGACTCGTCGGCCTCGAGAAGACCTTCAACCGCTATCCGTCGGAACTCTCGGGGGGTCAGCAGAAGCGCGTCGCGCTCGCCCGCGCGGTCGTGCTGCGGCCGCGCGTGATCCTGTACGACGAGCCGACGACGGGACTCGATCCCATCCGCTCGGATGTCATCAACGAACTCATCCTCAAGCTCAAGCAGCAGCTCGATGTGACGAGTATCGTGGTGACGCACGATCTCGCGAGTGCTTTCAAGGTTGCCGACCACATGGTGATGCTGCACGAAGGAAATGTCGTCCTCGAGGGTTCGCCCGAGGAGTTCCGCAACGCGACCAATCCGGTCGTGCGGCGCTTCCTCCGCGGCGAGGCGAGCGAGGAGGAACTGCGGGCCATCCGTGCGGTCGGCAGCGGAGCGTCGGGATTCGGAGGAGGAGCATGAGAGAGCGCACCCGCAACATCATGGTCGGGGTCTGCACGATCGGCGGACTCGCGTCGCTCGGCGCCCTGCTGTTCCTCTTCGGCGAGATCGAGCCGCTCTTCACGCAGCGCTGGACGCTGAAGGTCGCGTTCAACGAGGCCGGCGGCATCCGCAAGGGAAGCCTCGTCACGCTGAACGGCGTGCCCGTCGGATCGGTCGACAGCGTCGAGTTCTGGAGCGATCCCACGCAGCCCGTGCTCGTGATCGCCGGGATCGATGAGAAGGTCCGGATTCCCGAGCCGAGTACGCCGAGCATCCAGACCTCGCTGCTCGGAGCGGGCGCACGGCTCGAGCTCACCGCGGCGCTTCCGCTGGCGGTGCCCGCGCGAACCTACCCGCGCGACACCGAGACGATCCTGCGCGGCCGCGTGCAGCCGATCGAGGCGCGCGTGGTCGAGCAGCTCGACGAGAAGCTCGGCCCCATCGTCGCGAGTTTCGGCGAGCTGTCGAAGCTCGCGCGCAACCTCAACTCGCTGGTCGAGCCGAGCCCGGACGGCGCTTCGCCGAATCCCGAGAGCCTGCGCACCGCGATGCGGCGGCTGAACGACACGCTTGCCTCGGCCGACGAGGCCCTGCGCAGCGCACAGACCTGGCTCAACGACGAGCAGCTCCGCACGGACATCCGCGATGCGGCGCACGGCGCGAGCGAACTCATGCGCGATGCCACCGTCGCCGCGAACCGGATCGGCTCGCTGGCGGACTCCCTGACCGCCGATGCGGCCGCGCTGCGTGCCGGCGCGCTGCCGGTACTCGACCGTGCGAGCGCTTCGCTGCAGGAGCTCGAGCGCCTGATGATCGCGGCGCGCGAGGGCAACGGCACGGTCGGTCGGCTCGTGCGCGATCCGCAGCTCTACGAGGGCCTTGCCGACGCCGCGAAGCGCCTCGACGAGTCGCTCGCGAAGCTCGGTCTGCTGCTTGACAAGATCCGCGCCGAGGGACTCGGCGTCGACTTCATGTCGCGTTGAGCCGCGGTGCGCCTGAGCGCCCCGTGCGCATGCGGCGGATGGGAGCGGACTGGAGCGGGACGGGACGCGACTAGATGCGCGTCTTGCCGGGAATCGCGATCGGGGCGACCGGTCGCGCGCCGAACTCGACCGAATCCTGCATGAGGACTTCCTCGGAGTTCATCGCCTGATCCCAGGTGAC
>JBEAQW010000129.1:0-3914 GCA_041163725.1 Planctomycetota bacterium | reverse complement strand
GTCGAGGGTTCGAATCCCTTCACCCGCTCTTTCGATAGAAACGCCGACAAGCCGAGGCTCCGCCTCGGCTTGTCGCTTTTCGATCTCCTTCACCGGTGCCAATCGCACGAGGCCGTGCACTCGGAAACACAGGCCCGACGCCAGGCTTCTCGGTGTGAACCGTCGGTCGTTCGGTACCTCGGTCGCCGCGAGTCACGGCGCGCGCGAGCGGATCGATCGTCCGACAAGTCGGGCTCGAGGACGGCGTGGCGCCTCTCGATCTCCTTCGCGACAGTGACTCGGGTTGCATGGCCCGTGCGCCGTTCGGCGCGGTGCCAAGCCCCTCCGCTGCCGAGTTCGATCTCCCGCCGTGCCCGCTCGGTTCCGAGAACGGGATCGCTCGAGACGGTCGAGCGTCGGGCTGGTCGCGCACCGACGGGTGAGCATGCCCACCCGTCTTCGCAAAAGGTCGCGGGGTGATGTATCAACCGCCCGCGGGCCCGGCTCATCTATGGAACCACCGCTTCCGCAGGTGGTTCCACGCGAGATCGGCGGTACTTCCGTCGAGCTGGTGCTCGGATTCCGCTCGCCCCCGAGGCGCGTCCGAGACCCCATCAAGCGCTGCACGGTGTCTGGGCATCGTCTCCGAAGCCACGGAGCACTATGTCATTGTCGCCGCAAAACGACGCCTTTTCCGCCCATTTCCACTTGCCCGAGCCTGTTTCGGAGACACCTTGAGGTCGCCTAGATCGTCCGTGAGATCGTCCCTCACGGCCTGAAGGTCGTCCCAGCAGATAGCGATCTCGGCAACGAAGTGTGTGGTATTGGCCAGTTCGCTGGCCGCGCCGGAGGAAGCCCATGTTGTCGTCGCATGGATTCCACCTGACCCCAGGTGGTGTGTGGCAGATTCACCAGACGCGGATCGCTCCGCGAGGAGGCGTCGCTTGAGCGTCTCCCCGAGCCCCCGCGTCGGATCAGTCGAGCGTCGTGGCTTCCTCAAGGGAAGTGCGCTCGCGACCGGTGCATTCTTCATCAACAGCAAGTTCGCGCACATGAGCCTGGCGGAACAGCCGGCGAGTCCGTTCACGACTCCCTGGATCCAGCCGCTTCCGTTCGCGCCCTACAAGACTCCGCAGCCACGCTGGGAACCGCTTGATCCGCTTCCGGATCTCAGCCAGTTCCAGCGCTACGACGAGTTCCCGGCGGTCGACTTCTACCGCTTCAGGATCTGCGAGGCCATGTGTCGATCGCATCCGCAGCTTGCGATGTGCGCACATACGACCTACGACTCGCTCGTGCCCGGGCCGACGCTGATGATGCGATACGGCCGACCCGTGATCTGCCGGTGGGAGAACTGCATGCCGCCGGAGATGCCGAGCTTCGGCAGCTGCGATGTGGTGACGCACATCCACAACGGCCATCACGCGCCGGAGTCGGACGGCGGCCCCTGGGACTACTTCCAGCCGGGTCTCTACCGCGACTGCCACTATCCGCACATCTACGCCGGCGGAGACCCGCTCGAGGCGAAGGGCACGCTCTTCTACCACGACCACACCCACGACTTCACGGGCTCGAACGTCTACCGCGGCCTCACCGGGTTCTTCCTGCTCTTCGACGATCTCGACAGCGGCAACGAGCGCGACTCGAACCCCGATGCGTTCAGGCTCCCGAGCGGCGTGCCCGATGGCCGTCGCGTACGCAATCGCTACGACATCCCACTGGTCATCTGCGACCGGCGGTTCGATCAGAAAGGCGTGCTGTCGTTCGACACGATGGACATGGATGGCGTGCTCGGCGACAAGTACCTCGTCAACGGCGCCATCCAGCCGTACTTCGAGGTCCAGCGGCGCAAGTACCGCTTCCGCATCCTGAACTCGGGCATCGCGCGCTTCATCGATTGCTGGCTCTCGAACGGAATGACCTTCCAGTACATCGCGAGCGACGGCAACATGATTCCTGCGCCGATGACGCTGCAGAACATTCCGCTCGGCGTCGCGGAGCGTGCGGACATCATCGTCGACTTCAGCCAGCTTCCGGCGTCGACCACCGAGCTTTACCTCGTGAACCGCGCTGAGCAGAAGGACGGTCGCGGACCCACGGGGCAGACCCTCCCCTGGGGCGAATCGCCCAAGCTCCTCAAGTTCATCATCCGGCCCGAGACCGGCGTGCCCGATCCGAGCCGCGTGCCCGAGGCGCTCCGCGCGCTTCCGGCCATGGACCTCCCCGTCGCGCAGGTTCGCAACTGGCATTTCGACCGCTCGAACGGCATGTGGACCGTGAACGGCAAGCTGTTCGACGAGAACCGCTGCGACGCCGAATGCAAGATCGGCACCGCGGAGATCTGGAACCTGAGCACCTCCGGAGGCTGGGCGCATCCGGTGCACAACCACTGCGAGGAACCGCGTGTCCTGTCGTACAACGGCAAGCCCGTCGCAGGCTCGATCTACCAGGGCCGCAAGGATGCGTTCCCGCTGTACCCGGGCGACGAGATGTCGGTGTACATCAAGTTCCGCGACTGGCTTGGTCGCTATCCGATGCACTGCCACAACCTCACGCACGAGGACCACGCCATGATGTTCCGCTGGGACATCGTGCCGTAGGAACGGACTCACCGGAGCGGATTCACCACTCCAGTCTCTCCCGTGCCGCGCGCGTCCCGTCGTCCTGATGTGCGCGGCCGGGGGAGGCCTTCCGAACGCATCGCGCCGAGAGGCACGAACAAGCGCCCGCGATGGGCATCGATCCTGGAAGCGAAGAGATGAACAGCGAACCGAACAACCTCACCCGACGCGCCGCGCTTGGTTCCCTCGCGCTGCCGGCGGTCGGAGCGGTGCTTGGCGGCTGCGCCGCCACGGGCGGCACCGCGTCGGCACCGGAAGGCGCCGAGTCGTCCGTGGACTTCCCGCCTCACCGCGGCGCCTTCGTCCTACGCGACGATGGCACGCGCGTCTTCCGAAACCACACGCTCGTCGATCAGGACGGGCGCACGCTCCGTTTCATGGACGATCTCGTCGACGGCCGGATCTTCGGCGCCACATTCCAGTACGCCGAATGCAACGGTATCTGCGCCGACATGACGAACCAGATGCGCAGGGCCTACGAGCTCATGCGGCCGATCATGGGGAACCCCGCGCAGTTCTACATGTTCTCGCTCGCGGGTGACTCGCCCGCGGTGATGAAGAAGTACATGCAGGACCGCGGCATCTACGGCCTGCCCGGCTGGCGATTCCTCTCGGGAAGCGACGAGGCCATCACCGACATCCGCTGGGCTTTCGGCTTCGGCGACCCGAACGAGGAGCTCGACGCGAACCTCTCCGCGCACACCGGCATGATCCGCTTCGGCAATCATCGCCTCGACAAGTGGGCGGGATGCCCCGCGCAGGGAAGCCCCGAGGCGACGGCGCGGCTGATGGTGCGCATGTTCCCCTCGAACGAGCGCCCACATCTGCCGCGGATCGCGTCGAAGCTCGCCGCACCGACACAGCCCATCAAGGGCTGGACTCCCGCGCAGCCGCTCTGATCGCGACGAAGACCGCATGTTCTCGGCATGCGCCATGCGCCGCGGCCCGCTGCCACGCGGTCCCTTCGGATAATTCGCCATTCTCAGAGGACGGCATTTGATCCGCCTCCAGGCGGCGGTACCTTCGTTCCGTTCCGGGCAGTGGGTGCCCGGTCCGTTCGTTCGCCGCTCGTCCCGCTGCGACCGTTCCACCACTCCCCATTCCGGATCACCAGAGGTGGCGCATGTCCCTGCCCGCTCGCGAGTCCCTTCTCGCGTGGGCGACGGCTGCGCTGAGCGTGTTCGTCGCTGCCGAGTGCCCCGCGCAGATCGATCCGCTTAGCGTCTTCGAGCCTTCGCTCAAGATCATCCCCGTTCCCGCCCCGACGACTCTCAACGAGTACATCGCCGACTACGACGCCGCCGTGCGTCTCGG
>JBEAQW010000128.1:0-10575 GCA_041163725.1 Planctomycetota bacterium | reverse complement strand
GCGCCGTCCTCCTCGACGAGGACGGTCAGCGCGCCGTCCGCGAGCTTGAGCGACGTCTCGACGCTCTCGGCGATCCGCTGCCGCGAGGCGTCCTCGAGGACGATGCGGTCGACGACCGCGTCGACGTCGTTCTGCTCGTAGCGCCCGAAGCCGAGCGGGTTCTCGCCGCCGTCCTTGAGGACCTCGCGGAGGTCGACGACGACGCCGTTCGCGCGGGCGCGCACGAGGCCCTGCCTGGCGAGCGACTCGAGGATCTCGCGGTGGAATCCCTTCTTCGCGCGCACCACCGGCGCGCACAGCATGGCGCGTCGTCCCGCGAAGCGGGAGAGGAGCGTCTCGACGATCTGGCTCGGGCTCGTCGCGGTGATCTCCCGTCCGCAGACGTTGACGGTCTTCGCACGGCCCTTGCCGCGCTCCTCGGCGTGCCAGCAGGTGGGGGTCCCGCAGCGGGCGAAGAGGAGCCGCAGGTAGTCCCAGATCTCCGTCGTGGTCGCCACGATCGAGCGCGGACTGTGGCCGCCCGAGCGCTGCTCGATCGCGATCGTCGGGGGCAGCCCCTCGATCGACTCGACGTTGGGCTTCTGCATCTGGTCGAGGAACTGGCGCGCGTACGCGGAGAGCGACTCCATGTACTTGCGCTGTCCCTCGGCGAAGATCGTGTCGAAGGCCAGCGAGCTCTTGCCCGAGCCCGACACGCCCGTGATCACGACGAGCTTGTCACGCGGGATCTCGACCGAGAGGTTCTTGAGGTTGTGCTCGCGGGCTCCGCGAACGCGGATGCACTTCTCGGTCGTTGCCATGGGGACGGCGATGATAGGGCGCGCCGAGGTGCACGGGATCCCGGTCCGAAGTGGCCAGGAATGCAGTTGTTGCGCGGCGCTCGTGCGGTCGCGCAAGTCAAAGCGCCGATTCGAACGGGCATTTTGAGACCTTTCGCTTCCGACGGCCGAAGATGGGAGTAGGACTTCCCACTCGATCCGCACCCATGCGCACCTCCGTGACGACAACCGACCCCGCGACCAGAGCGGGCACTTCCGCCTCCGCGGACGGCTCCCAGCCGGCGGTCTCGGTTCCGCCCGAGCTCGTCGCGAAGCCCGTGCGAATCGGCGTCGCTACCAACGGCGGCGGCTCTACCTCCACGCATCCCGGGTCGGGTCCCACGGCGGATCCGTCCGTTCTGCCCGGCGCGGCCTGCTGGGCGAACCTCAACGACGGCAAGCTTCTTCCCGGTCCGAATGAATGGCGCGCGCTCGAACAGCGCGCGTCTTCGTTTCGGTTGCGGTGAATCGCCCTGATGCCGCCCGTGCCATGGGCGCTAACGGCGCTTTCGACCACGCCCCGCGCGCGTGCCCGGCATGCCCGCCTTGCTCGGCTGGCGCTCGCCTCCGGCACCCTTCGCGCCCGACTTCGACGCCTTCGCGCTCGCCGGCAGCGATTTGAGCTTGCCGATCTCGTCACGCAACCGCGCGGCCTTCTCGAACTCGAGGCGTTCGGCGGCCTGCAGCATCTCCGCCTGCATCTCGCCGATCAGCGTCTCGCGGTCGAAGGAGTCGTCGTCCTCCTCCTCGATGCCGGCGGCGCGCTTTGCGGTTCGGTGCGCCGCGAGCTCGAGCTCGATGCCGCGGCGGATCTCCTTCTTGATCGTCTGCGGCACGATGCCGTGCTCGGCGTTGTAGGCGATCTGCTTGGCGCGGCGTCGCTCGACCTCGGTGATCGCCTTCTGCATCTCGTCGGTCATCTCGTCGGCGTACAGGATGGCGGTCGAGTTCGCGTTGCGCGCGGCGCGGCCCATGGTCTGGATGAGGCTCGATTGGCTGCGCAGGAAGCCCTGCTTGTCGGCGTCGAGGATGCACACGAGCGACACCTCGGGCAAATCGAGGCCTTCGCGCAGGAGGTTCACGCCCACGAGCACATCGAAGGCGCCTTCGCGGAGATCGCGGAGCAGCTCGAGGCGCTCGAGCGTCTCGATCTCGCTGTGCAGGTAGCGCACGCGCAGGCCCTCGCGGTGGAGGTAGGCGGTGAGGTCCTCGCAGAGGCGCTTGGTGAGCGCGGTGACGAGCGTGCGCTCGCCGCGCTCGCTTCGGATGCGGGCCTCCTTGAGGAGATCGGGCACCTGCGTGCGCGCCGAACGCACCTCGATCGGCGGATCGACGAGTCCGGTGGGACGGATGACCTGCTCGGCGACGATGCCGCCCGCCTGCTCGAGTTCCCATGGCCCCGGCGTGGCGCTGACATAGATCGTCTGCGGGACGATCTCCACGAACTCCTCGAACTTGAGCGGTCGGTTGTCGAGTGCGCTCGGGAGACGGAACCCGTGGTCGACGAGCGTCTGCTTGCGCGAGCGGTCGCCGAAGTACATGCCGCGGATCTGCGGAATGGTCACATGGCTCTCGTCGATCACGACGAGCCAGTCGTCCTCGCCGTCGCCTCCCGGAGCCTGACGGAAGTAGTCGAGGAGCGTCCACGCGCGCGCGCCGGCGGGGCGGCCGTCGAAGTGCCGCGAGTAGTTCTCGATGCCGCTGCAGAAGCCGGTCTCCTCGAGCAGCTCGAGATCGTTCCTCGTCCGCGCGAGCAGCCGCTGCGCCTCGAGCAGCTTGCCCTGCCTGCGCAGCTCGGCCACGCGCGCGTCGAGTTCCTCGCGGATGGTGCGGATCGCGTTGGCGCGCTGGTCCTCCGGCATCACGTAGTGGACGGCGGGGAAGATGAAGGTCTTGCGCTCGTCGGCGAGCACCTCGCCGCTCGTCGGATCGAACAGCTGGATCGTGTCGACATCGTCGCCGAAGAGATCGATGCGGATCGCGTACTGCTCGTACGCGGGATAGACCTCGATGCAATCGCCGCGCACGCGGAAGTTGCCGCGCTCGGGCGCGACCTCGTTGCGCGAGTACTGCATCGCGTTCAGGCCGAGCAGGAACTTGCGCCGGTCGAGCGTCTGCCCGACCTCGACCATGATCGTCTTGTTGCGGTACTCGGTGGGCGAGCCGAGGCCGTAGAGGCACGAGACGCTCGCGACGACGATCGTGTCCCGGCGCGAAAGCAGCTGACTCGTCGCCGCGAGGCGGAGGCGATCGAGGTCGGCGTTCCTCGACGCGTCCTTCTCGATGTAGATGTCCCGCTGCGGGATGTACGCCTCGGGCTGGTAGTAGTCGTAGTAGCTGACGAAGTAGCTGACGGCGTTTCTCGGGAAGAGCTCCTTCATCTCCTCGTAGAGCTGCGCGGCGAGCGTCTTGTTGTGCGAGATGAGCAGCGTCGGCTTGTTCGCGCGGGCGATCACGTTCGCGATGGTGAAGGTCTTGCCCGTGCCCGTCGCGCCCAGCAGCACCTGCTGGCTCCGTCCGCCGCGAACGCCCTCGGAGAGTTCGTCGATCGCCTGGGGCTGATCGCCCATCGGCTGGAACGGACTCTCGAGCAGGAACGGTGTCGTGGGAGGCGTCGCGCTCATTCGAGTTGCGCGGAGGTTATGCGCTCGCGAGCAGTTCGCGTGCGGAATTGCGGCAGAGGCGGACGATCGCGGGCGTCGCGGCGAGGAGCGAGACGGCGACGACGACGACACCACCGATCGCCAGGGGGACGGCGGGGAAGACCCACTCGAGCGTCAGGCCCGCGAAGTCGCGGTAGAGGGAGACGCCCATCCAGGCGAGCTGGAGTCCGAGTGCGGAACCCGTCGCGAGGCCCGCGAGTGCCATGACCATCGTCTCGCCGATCACGAGCGCCGCGAGGATGCGCGTCGACGCGCCGATCGATCGGAGGACGCCGAACTCGCGCCGGCGCGCACCGATGCCTGCCGCGACCACGCTGCCCACGCCGATCGCGGCGAGGGCGAGTGCGGCGAGGGCGACCGCGCTGGTGACGGCGAGGACGCGCGTCCCGATGTCCTCGACGAGGCCGCGGATCGCGCGCCCGCTGGAGAACACGGCGCCGGGCACCGCATCGGGCACCGCGGACTCGAGCCGGTTCTCCGCGGATTCGTCGAGGCCGTCCTCGAGCCGCAACTGCATGATGTACGCGTCGCGCGTGTCGTAGTGGCGCTCGACCGCGGCGAAGTCCATGAACACGCAGCTCACGGCCTGCTCCATGTAGATCTGGCGCATGCCGAAGGTCTGCGTCGCGATGTCGAGGCCGCCCGCCGTGACAACGCCCACGATCTCGAACTCCGCCTCGTTCGACCCCGAGCCGAGCCGTACCCGTGAGCCGACCCCGAGCCCGCGCGCGACGAGGAACTCCGGCGCGACCAGGATCGCATCGCCCTGCTCGAGCCTCGGAACCGCGGTCTCGGCCGATCCCTCGATCCAGTCGAGGCGGTTCATGGCGAGGAACTCGCGCGGCTCGAATCCCACGCAAACGACATTCGACGGTCCCATGCCCTCGACCCCGAAGACCTGTTCGTCGCCGGCATCGGTGCCCGCGAGCCTGAGCGGGAGATACCCGACCGGCAGCGCTGCGGCGACTCCCGGCAGGGTGCGGATCCGCTGCTGTTCCTCGGGTGAGATCCCCGAGGTGCAGAAGACGAATCCGTCCGCGAAGCGCACGCGTTCGCGCAGGTCGTGGATGATCGCGTCGCCGTTCGACCTCGTGCTCACCAGGATCGACACCGCCACCATCAGTGCGCCGGCGGTGAAGCCGAGCCGCCAGGGCATGCGCGCGACGCTGCCGCCGAGCAGTCCGGACGGGAGCCGCAGGATCGCCTCGAGCGGGCGCGAGGCGAGACGGCCGATCAGGATCGTCGTCGGCACCGAGAGCAGGAACCACGCTGCATGCAGCAGCGGCAGCCCCACGAGGACATAGATCCAGAACCGCGTATTGCGGTCCGACGGGATGAGCCCCAGCGCCCAGATGCCGATGCATGCAAGCGCGGTCGCGATCGCTGCGATGACGGCCGCCGTTCTCGGCTCGCGCGCCCGGATCGAGAGCGCCTCCAGCGGCGAGATGCGCGCCGCGCGGATCGCGGGAAACGCCGCTCCGAGGACGCCGCTCGCCGTCGCGCCCGCGACAGCGAGCACGGCGCCCGCGCCGTCGAGGACCGCACCGTGCTCGAGCGCATCGCGGAACCACCACGCGAGCATCGCGACGAGCGCGAGTCCGATGGGAAGCCCGAGGATTCCCCCGATGGCGCCGATCGCCGAACCGCAGAGGACCTGTGCTCCGAAGAGCTGGCCGCGCGTCGCGCCGATCGAACGGGCGATGCCCATCTCGCGCAGTTCCTCGAGCACGGCCGTCGTCATGCCGGTCGCGACGATCGCCGCGCAGGAGAGGAAGGCGATCATGGTCGCGATGAGCGTCGAGAGCCGGCTCGCCGCGACCTGCTTGTCGAGTCCCGTGCGCACGCGCTCGGCGGGTTCGAGCTGGATCGGATCGCTGACGCGCGACGCGTGCGAATCGCACCACGACCCGACCTCGATGCCGTCGTCGAGGTCGATGAGGATCGCCGTCAGCTCGCCCGCACGCTTGCTCGCCGACGCGAGCGTTCCGTTGTCGATCTCGATGAGCGGCCGCTGCAGCGCGCCGAGTTCGGGACGCTTGTAGATGCCGACGACGGCGACCTCGAGCGGCTTGCCGAAGCGCTGGATCCGCAGGCGATCGCCGGGGCCCGCCTGCAGCAGCCGAGCGGTCTGCGGATCGAGGACGACCTCGCCCTCGCGTTCGACGCGGCGGCCCGACTCGATCTCGACCTCGCGGAAGAACGCGTCCTCGGTCGGGTCGATGCCTCGGCAGCGCACGGTGGCGCGCCTCGGGCGTCCGTCATCACCCTCCGTTCCCTCATGGACGAGCGTGATCGACGCGAACAGCCGGCCTGCGGCGCGGTGCACGCCGGGCCACCCGCGGACCTCGGCGAGAAGCGCCTCGTCGAAAGGCTGCGCGTATCGGTGCACGACGCGCGCGTCCGTCGCCCCGAGCGCGCGGGAGATCGCCTGATCGAGATTCTCCTGTGCCGTGCGAAGTCCGCTCGTCACTGCGACGACGAGGCTCGAGGCGAGCGCGACGGCTGCGATGAGCAGCGCGGTCCTACTCCGCCGGCCGAGCAAGCTCCTGCGTGCGAAGGGCCAGAGTGCCCGCATCGAGCCGTTCCTCCTTGTCGTCCATGGTGTCGAACGCGCCGGCGACGACGCCGTCGCGGAGCACGATCACACGCTCGCAGTGGGCCGCGGCGCTCGGCTCGTGCGTGACCATGAGCAGCAGCGTCCGGTGCGCCTGCGCGATCTGCGAGAGCAGGCCGAACAGTCGCGCGGCGGCGATGCTGTCGAGATTGCCGGTGGGTTCGTCCGCGAGGATCACGGGAGGCGAGAAGAACAGCGCGCGCGCGATCGCGACCCGCTGCTGTTCGCCTCCGGAGAGCGCGTCGGGCCTGTGGTCCGCGCGCTCGGCGACGCCGAGTTCGGCGAGCAGCATGCGCGCGCGCTCCTCGCTCTGCCTGCGCGGCGCGCCGTCGAGAAGCGCCGGCAGCATCACATTGTCGAGCGCCGTCATCGAGGGCAGCAGGTTGAAGTGCTGGAAGATGATCCCGACCTGGCGGCGGCGGTAGCGCGTGAGCTCCGCCTCTCCCATGCGGTCGACGCGTTCGCCTGCGACGCGGATCTCGCCGCCGCTGGGCCTGTCGAGGCCCGCGATGAGATGCATCAGCGTGCTCTTGCCGCTGCCCGACGAGCCCATGATCGCGTGAAAGCCGGAACCCTCGATCGCGAGGTCGATGCCACGCAGGGCATCGACGCTCCGCGAACCCAGTTCGTACCGTTTGGTGACACCGCGACAGAGAATGGTCGGCGGCGCAGCGTCCATGCGTCTGCGCTCAGTGGCCGTGCTTCTGGTCGTACTCGGCTCCGTTCGGAAGCGCGAGGATCGCCGACGCGTCGGAGACCTCGAGCTTCACAAGCCAGCCCTGGCCGTACGGGTCGCTGTTGACGAGCGAAGGGTCCTTCGCGACCGCGCCGTTGACCTCGACGACCTTGCCCGCAGCCGCGGCGTAGATCTCGCTCGTCGTCTTGACGCTCTCGACCTCGCCGACCGAACCGCCCGCGGAGACGGCCGTTCCCGCCGGCTTCATCTCGACATAGGTGATGTCGGTGAGCGCATCGGCGGCGTGCTTGGTGATGCCCATCGTGACGGTGCTGCCGTCCACTCGGAACCACTCGTGCGTATCGGAAACGCGGCAATCGGCGGGGGTCTGCATGGAGTCTCCAGTTGGGGCGCCAATGGTAGCGCCGTCGCGCCGCGCGTTCGGGCGATCAAGGGGCGCGGACCGCGAATGATCCGAAATCGCGCGGCGGGGACGAGCGGCCCGACGATGCACCCGCGACCGGCTCGTTCTCACGCACCATCTAACCCTCGTCCGAAGGGCCGACAGGAGACCGCGTGTCCGTGGTAGACTCGTCCCTCCCGGCGGGGCGTCCGCCGGTTCCGAAGCACCCGTTCCGAACCGTGCAACCAGACATCCTCCTCACCCTCTCCGCCGGTTCCGTCCGTCCGCTGCTCGAGGCCCGCGATCCGCGGTGCCCCACGATCTTCGCCGTTCCGCAGTTCGTCGCCACGGACCTCGAGCTCCGAGGCCTCAATCTCCCGACGGACCTCCTGAAGGGCTTCGGGCTCTCCGAGATCGAGCGCCTGCGTGACGAGGCCGACCGAGCCCACTGCCCGGTCCTGCTGCTCTCCGAGGAGGCGCCGATCGACTTCGTGAACCGCAGCGGACAGACCTGGGCGACGGCGCTCGACCGGCTGCGACGACTCGGTACGGCCGCCAACCGACTCGGCTGCCCGTCGATTGCGATCCGGATCCAGGCACCCGATTCCGAGGAGGCCTTCGAGGCGACCGCCGCCGGCGTCAAGCTCGCGCTCAAGGAGATCGATCGGTTCGAACTCAATCTGCTGATCGCGCCCCACGAAGGCCTGACCTTCGACGCCGGCCGCCTGACCGACCTCATCAAGAAGATCGGAGGCTTCCGCATCGGAAGCTACCCGAGCTTCGCCCATGCGCACGCGACCGGCGATCTCGAGACGACGCTCCGCAAGCTTGCTCCCTACGCGCCCGCGATCGCGGCGAGCGTCCGAGGCTTCAACGGAGCGGGGGAGCACGAGGAATACAGCCTCGCATCCTGCATCGAGAGCGTCCGCAGCGTCGGGTACGGCAACACGCTCGCGCTCGACTACATCGGGCGAGCCGCCGCGGAGTCGGTGCGGAAGAAGTCGTCGAAGGCCGAGTCCAAGGTCGATCTCGTGGCGGAGCTCGACACCGCCCGCCGGCAGCTCTCCGATCTCACGACCGAGCCCGAACTTCCCGACGATCTCTTCGACGAAGAGGAATAGTCCCCCGCGGCCCGCCGCGGCGCCGGGCGAATCCTGATGAGGTCCTCCGCATCGGGTGAACACCCGCGCGAAAGTCCGCACCCTGGCGTCGGCCAGATCCGCTACGCCTTCTCCGGAGCAGTTATCGTGTTGGTCGTGTCCGCAACCGCATCGTTCATCGTCACCATCGACGGCCCCGCCGGAACGGGCAAGTCGACCGTGGCGCACCTTCTTGCGAAGCGGCTCGGACTCGAGTTCCTCGACACGGGGGCGATGTACCGTGCGGCGGCGCTGGTCGCGCTCGATCGGGGCATCGACACCGCCGATGGTCCGGCCGTGGCGGCGCTCGTGCGCGGTCTCGACCTGCACTTCGACTGGACGACCGATCCGCCCGACCTGATCGCCGATGGAGTCGTGGTCGGCGAACGCATCCGCACGCCCGAGGTCACGCGCGCGGTATCCGCCGTGGCGTCGAACCCGCTCGTGCGGGAGGCGATGGTCGTGTCGCAGCGCGCGATCGCCGCACGGCATCCGCGGCTCGTGACGGAGGGGCGCGACCAGGGCTCGGTGGTCTTCCCCGACGCCGATGTCCGCATCTACCTCGATGCCGATCCGGCGGTGCGCGCGCGCAGGCGCGTCGAGCAGTTGCGCGCGAAGGGCATCGAGACGACCGAGCAGGAGGTGCTCGCGAACATCATCGAGCGCGATCGCATCGATTCCTCGCGCGCCGATGGTCCGCTCGTCTGTCCCCGTGGCGCGGATGTCGTCGACACGAGCGTGATCGATGTCGAGGATGTCATCGACCGGCTCGAGGAGATCGTGCGGCTCCGGGCGGGTTCGGTCCTTCCGCGCAACGATGTCCGCGGATCCAGGCCGTGAGTCCTCTTCCGAATCCACTCGACTTCCGTCGACGCGTCCCTGGCCGCGGGTTCGTCCCCGCGGTGTGGTGGGACTTCTGCGCGTTCCTCTGCTGGAGCTGGCTGAAGCTGTCGTTCCGCTTGCGGCGGCTCCATCGCGAGCGCGTTCCGCGCACGGGCGCGATCCTCGTGATCTCGAACCACCAGTCGTTCCTCGATCCGATGGTGAACGGTGTGACCGTGTGGGACCGGCAGTTCACGGCGCTCGCGCGCGACTCGCTGTTCGTCGGCCCTTTCGGTTGGATCCTGCGCTCGGTCAGCGCTCGTCCGATCCGGCGCGAGGGAGGCGACCTCGAGGCGATGAAGGGTGCGCTCGCCGAACTCGAGGCGGGGCGCGTCGTCATCATCTATCCCGAGGGAACCCGCTCGCCCGACGGAGGCATGCAGGAGTTCAAGCGGGGCGTGCTGCTTCTCGTGAAGCGCGCCAAGCCGACGATCCTTCCGATGGGAGTCGACGGGACCTTCGAGGCATGGCCTCGCGGCCGCCGGCTTCCGAAGCTCCGCGGTCGCGTGGTCTGCTCGTGCGGCGAGCCGCTCTCGGGTGCGGAACTCGCGGCGCTCGATTCCGAGGAGGCGCTTTCCCGGATGCACGCTGCGGTTTCCGCGGCGCATGCCGACGCGAAGGCGTACCGCGCGCGATGGATCGGAGGCGGAAGGTGAGCGGCGCCGGGCCCGTCCCCGCGCGGGACGCGGCGGTGGAGGTTGCACGCGCGCTCGCGGCCGGCGGTTTCCGCGCGCTCTTCGCCGGAGGCTGCGTGCGTGATGCACTGATGGGTCGCGAGCCCGTCGACTTCGACATCGCGACCGATGCGCGGCCTGACGAGATCAAGTCGGTCTTTCCGAAGGCCCGCGGCGTCGGCGAGGCGTTCGGTGTCATGCTCGTTCGGCATCGCGGTCACACCTTCGAGGTCGCGACCTTCCGCAAGGACGGTCCCTATCACGACGGACGCCGCCCGTCGGAGGTGCTCTTCGCCGATGAGCGCGAGGACGCCGCACGACGCGACTTCACCGTGAACGGGATCTTCGCGGAGCCGGAGTCGGGAGAGCCGGTCGACTATGTCGAGGGGCGAAGCGATATCGAGCGAAGGCTGATCCGCGCGATCGGTGATCCGCACGCGCGCATCCGCGAGGACCGCCTCCGCATGCTGCGGGCGGTGCGCTTCGCGGCGCGGCTCGGTTTCGAGATCGACGGGTCGACTGCCGCAGCGATCCGCGCGCATGCGTCGGAGCTGCTCGCGGTCAGCCCCGAACGCGTCGGCGACGAGGTACGCCGCATGCTCGATCATCCCGCGCGCGCGCGCGCAGCCTCGCTCGTGGAGGAACTCGGTCTCGATGGCGCGATCTTCGGTGCGGCACGGGGCGGGGGGGCGCTCGCGCGGCTCGC